>CALUQL010000005.1 GCA_944322895.1 Candidatus Gastranaerophilales bacterium | reverse complement strand
TAATTATTAACCTGTTCGGGATTTGGATTTCCACTTGTTGGCTTTACCCTGCAATAGGCAGCTGTAGGTTGGGTTTAAACCCAACATTTTTCCACCATTTCTTATTGCATTCTTGTCTATTTTGATTTTCTTCTCGATTATTTTCTATATTTTTATTCTCGTCCGTCATAAAATTTTCCTATTTTTTATAAAAGTAATATTTTGTTTATATTCCCTTTTTTTATTTTGTTAAAACATTTTACTTTTTATTTTTTAGCATTTGGGGTACTTCTCTGTAATTATGTATGTTCTGTTAGACTATGGTAAACCAAATATTTTTCACAAAAGCAAAGATTTTCTAAAAAGAATTAAAATAAAACCTACTAATTATGTTTCATTCTCCACATAAAAAATATTCTTTTCTAACATTTATTTTTTTGATATAAAAAAGAAGAATGGGGCGTTAGCGCAGTTGGTAGCGCACAACACTGGCAGTGTTGGGGTCAGGGGTTCGAGTCCCCTACGCTCCAATTTTTGCTAGTACATATTTCTTAATATTATATGCAAAAATAAAATTTTCCTGTTTTGTACGAGAAAGAAATAGGAGGATAAAGAATGCATATAAATAATAATTCAAATTTTCAACCGCAATTTAAAGCATTATATGTTGAAAAAAACGGTATGGGAGCAAATGCATCATATTTAGCCGAATCAATAGCAACCAGTATTGAATATATTGATAGCATTGATAAACTCGACAGAATGGGAATAGATACAATTATTATTAAAGACGATAAGGATAGTGAAGATAGAGTCAAGGTTGCATTCATCGATCCACAAAATAGATTATTTAAGATTGAAGGAAAAGACCACATTAAAACAATAAAAAAATATGATATTGGAAGACGATCTGTTATATTAGATGAAAATCTTGATGCAATAGTAGATGCAGCAGAAGGAATTGCTAATGGTCGTTATACAAAAAAAACTTCAAAAATGACACAAACACTTGCAACAATTCTAAAAGCAATTCCAATTAGAAGTAATTCTTTTGAAGAACAAGCCCCATTTGGTATTAATTTTGAAATATAACCTATTTTTAATTCTATGGTCTATTAGTTTAAATAAATCCACAAAAATACATAGAACATTTATTTAAATAATTTTAAGAGTCCTTTTAATAATTGTAAAAGGACTTTTATAAATCAAGTTGTGATAACAAAAAAAATAATATAAAAATCTTATCATACAGACAGTAAAACTTTTTAAAAAGCTTTACAAAACTAGTGTCTGAAATTCGTTCATATTTTTCCAAAATCAGAACAAATATAATAATCATTAAAACATTGAAAAAAGACTGCCAAAATATGCTTTATATCCGCTTACTGCGACCATTGCAACCATTATACCTACAAATATAAGCATAATAGGCTCTACTACCTGTAAAAATACATTCATTGAAACTTCTAATTTATTTTTATAATCTAAAGCAACTGCTTTTAACATTTTATCCAATTCTCCAGCTTTTTCACCTGCAGTAATTTGAGACATCGCATAACTTGAAAATAATCCAGTAATTCCAAGCGCTGTAGCAACTTCACATCCATCATATACCATATTTTCTGCTTTTTTTAACTTGTTATTTATCTCAGGTACATTAATTACTGAAGCAGACAAATTGATTGATTCAGCAGATGTAATGCCTGCAGAATATGCAAGCGAAAAGACAGAAAAGAAATTTAAAAAATAATAGCACTTCATCAAATTTCCAAATATTCTAATATTCAGAATAAAAGAAATAAAATTATTAAAAAGTCTTTTATTTTTGTATATATAAAAACATACTGCAAAGAAAACAGCAAAAATAACTATAATTTTCATAATTGCTGTAACTAACAACATAAGTAAAGCCGAAAAACAAACCCCTGTACCCATAAGAGAAAAAGCTTTAAGTATAAAGAACTTAAAAAGTAACGCAACGGCAATAGCCATAAAAAAAATGCAAGTCGGGTATGTTAATTTACCAATTAAATTTGATTTTATTTCTTCTTCTCTTTTGATGTTTATTAATATATCAGAAAGTATTTCGTCTAATTTACCTGCTTGTTCTCCTGCAACAATTAAAGCCGTATATGCTTTACCAAGTACATTTGAATAATTTGCCATTGCTTCTTTTAAAGATTTTCCTTTTTCTATTTTTTTTACAATATAAGAAGAGAACAATTTAACCTGTTGTTTTGTAGATGAATTTGCAATTGACTTAAAAATATCAAGAACAGGCAGCGCTGATTTATATAAGAAGTAGAAAGAATTAAAAAACTCTTTTTTTTCTTGAAGTGAAAAAGGTAATATACTATCAGATAAAATTATTCCTTTATTACTTAATGTATTTCTAAACTCCTCTTTTATTTCCAGTATAGTATACCCTTGTTTTTCAAGTTTAAGAGCAGCTTCAGATATACTGGAAGCATTAATATATCCTTGAGTAACCTTATTTTGCTTATTTTTAACTCTATAAAAGAACCTAGCCATAAAGCAATTATATATGATTATTTACAATAAAAAAAGATAGTTGATTGCAATATAAGTTTTTGTGCTACGATATTCGTATGAGTAACTATGTATTACCGTTAATTTTAACTTTATTTGCCGGAATGTCGACATTATTGGGAGGCTTTGTCACTTTTTTTGTGAAAAGAAATAACCTCAAAGCTCTTTCTATAGGTTTAGGATTTTCTGCCGGCGTAATGGTTTATATAAGTCTAAGCGAACTTATGAATGAAGCACCGCAAATGCTAAGCAGTTTTTATAGTTCAATCCCATCAAAAGTATTAGCGTTTATTGGTTTCTTATTTGGTATCATTATTGCAATTCTTATTGACTATTTTATACCTGATCATATTGAATCAGACTTTTTAAATACATCAAAGAAATGTCAAAGGCAAAAAATAAGAAGAGCAGGGTTAATTACCGCACTTGCGGTGACATTGCATAATTTCCCTGAAGGTATCGCAACATTTTTAGTATCCAGCCAAGATTTAAGATTGGGTATCCCCGTTGCAATAGCAATTGCAATACATAATATTCCTGAAGGAATAGCTATAGCACTTCCTATTTTTCACTCTACAGGTAAAAAAAGATTAGCTATTTTATATACGTTTCTATCAGGAATATCTGAACCCATAGGCGGGTTGATTGGTGTTTTACTTTTAAAAACAATCATGCCTGATCAAGCAATAGGCATAATGACAGCAGCTGTTGCTGGTATAATGGTATATATTTCATTTGATACATTGTTACCTTTAGCAAGAGAATACGGTGAAAACCATCATGTAATTATTGGTATCGTATCTGGAATGTTAATTATGAGTTTAGGATTAATTTTCCTATAATTTAAACTCCATAATATAATCATCCATAACAAAGCCTTTTCCTATATCGGTAACTACAGAATCAATTGTTTGAAAACCCCATTTTTCATAGGCTTTAATAGCATTTAAATTGTTTTTATTTACAGTAAGTTGAATAGATTTTTTATTGTGCTGTAGAGCTAGTTGTTTAATTTTATTAAAAGCTCTTTTTCCACAACCTAAACCTCTAAAATCTTTCTTTATGTATAGTTTTGAAAGAAAAAGATAATCATCTTTAATTGAAACACCAAAATAACCTATTATATTTTCGTTATCTTCCAAAATATTATATATATATCTTTCGTTTTCCAATTGTTCTTTAATAGCAGAATAGGATTGGAATTTATCAACCATATAATCAATTTGTTCATCAGAAAGTATTACTGGCCAATACTCATGCCAAATCTCAGAAGTCAATTGAGCTAGATGTTTTACTTCTTCTTCAGTTTTTATATTTAAAAAGTTCATAATTTACCTCTTATATAGGAATATAAGAATAATACACCAAACTGGCAAAATCTTCAAAATAACTTATTTGAGTAGCACTGCCTGTCGGCACATAAAGCTTGAACTGACTATTATGCGGAATATTCAAAGCATTTGCAACAGCTGCTTGAATTACTTCACCATGAGTAACAATAATCAAACGTTTATGTAAGTTATCAGCAATAATTTTATTTAGTACTTTATCAACTCTCTTGTTAAAACAATCAAGAGATTCAGCATCTTTCGGGCAGAAATTTTCGGGATCTTCATGAAACTTATCAAGCAAGTTAGGATATTTGACAGTTATTTCTTCAAAAGACAAACCACTCCACTCACCTGTTTTTCTATTTGACAAATCAGGTAAAATTTCAAAATCGTGTTCGCAAATATCAGATAAAATTTGTGCACTTTGGACAGTTCTTAAAGCTGAACTGGCATATATTTTATCAATTTTGAGTCCTTTGTTATAAACCCACTGTGAAATTTTTTCCATTTCATATTTACCGTTTGCATTTATAGCAGGGTAATTTTCATCATCAAAAAAACGGTTTTCTTCTGTATTTATTGTTGCGCCATGTCTTATAAAAGTAATTTTGCATCTTCTTTTAAATAACATTATTTAACTTTTCTCCTTATTTAAAATTTACTAATTTTTTAATTCCCTGTTTTATCATTTTTATAAACAGTTAAGCAATAGTAATAAAATGGCATTGAGGTAATTTTTGTAGTACAATATTAACGATGAGTAGAGTTGGGGTTTAAAGCATGACAACAGAAACAAATAATAATTATGATGCCAGTAATATAAGAGTTTTGGAAGGATTAGAAGCCGTTCGTATGAGACCGGGTATGTATATCGGTTCTACCAGCCAAAGAGGGCTTCATCACTGTGTATATGAAATTGTAGATAATTCTATCGATGAATCTTTAGCAGGATATTGTAAACATATAAAAGTAACAATAAATAAAGATGAAAGTGTAACAGTAGAAGATGATGGACGTGGTATTCCGGTAGCAATAAAACCTGAAACAGGGAAGTCTGCACTAGAAATTGTACATACAGTACTTCACGCCGGCGGTAAATTTGGAGACGGCGGATACAAAGTGTCAGGCGGACTTCACGGAGTAGGTGCGTCTGTTGTAAATGCACTATCAGAAAAAATGGTTGTAGAAGTTTCAAGAGAAGGCTATGTTCATCGTCAAGAATATATGAGAGGCGAACCAACCGGTCCTGTTGAGAAAGTCAGAGAAACAGATAAAACAGGTACAAAATCAACTTTCTGGCCTGACCCTGAAATTTTTAAAGAAACAACTGTTATGGACGCGGAAGTTATTTCTAACCGTTTGAGAGAAATGGCTTTCTTGAACAAAGGATTAAGAATAACATTTACTGATGAAAGAACAGAAAAAACAGAAGAATTTCACTATGAAGGCGGAATTGGAAGCTATGTTGAATTCTTAAATAAAAATAAAAATGTAATGTTTGAAAAACCTGTATATATGGATAAAACCGTTGATGGAATTGCAGTTGAAATAGCACTTCAATATACAGATGCTTATAATGAATCTGTATTAAGCTTTGCGAACAACATTAATACACATCAAGGCGGTACACACTTAACAGGTTTCAGAAACGCAATCACTCGCGTGCTTAATGATTACGCAAGAAAAAATAACCTTCTTAAAGATTCAGATCCAAACGTTTCAGGTGATGATGTAAGAGAAGGTTTAACAGCAATCGTAAGTGTAAAGCTTGGAGAACCTCAATTTGAAGGACAAACAAAAGAAAAACTCGGAAACACAGAAGCACAAAGTGCCGTTAATGATGTTGTAAGAGAAAAATTCCAAGAATGGCTTGAATTTAATCCAAAATCTGCAAAATTAATTATAGAAAAAATACTTCAAGCACAAAGAGCTCGTGAAGCAGCAAGAAGAGCAAGAGATTTAACAAGAAGAAAATCTGCCCTTGAAAATTCAACACTACCTGGGAAACTTGCAGATTGTTCAAACAGAGAACCCGAAAAATGTGAATTATATATTGTTGAGGGTGATTCTGCAGGCGGTAGTGCTAAACAAGGCAGAAACAGAATGTTCCAAGCTATTCTTCCACTACGTGGTAAAATTCTTAACGTAGAAAGAGCAAGACTTGATAAAATATACGGTAATAACGAAATTCAATCATTAATTCAAGCTATAGGTATTAATATAAGCAAAAATGAAGATGATGTTAATATTGAAAAACTTCGTTATCACAAAATTATATTTATGACAGATGCTGATGTTGATGGTGCTCATATTAGAACACTTTTATTAACATTCTTCTTTAGATATGCAAAACCATTAATTGATAATGGATATGTTTATATCGCACAACCACCTTTATATAAACTTACAATAGGTAAACAATCAGAATATCTATATGATGACAGAGCCTTAGATAAAACTCTAAGAGAAAGAGGAACTACAGGTTTAACTCTTTGCGATAATTCAAAGGATAAAGTAGTTGCAAATAGCGAACTTGTAAGTTTAATAGGTAATATGTCAGGTTATTATAACTCATTTAACAGCCCGATTATTAATGCAGTACCTTCTGTAGTAATAAGAGGTTTGGTAAGAGCAGAAATAAAACCTGAAGACTTTGATAACAAAGAAAGAATGGAAGAAATAACAGCATATTTACAACATTATGTAAAAGACCACGCTGAAAATTACGGAATTGTTGAAGCTAAAGATTATTCTGTTTCTTTAAAAGAAAATTTTGAAACTGGTAAATTTTCAATAAAAGTAGATTTAGGTGAGGGTATAGATTCTGTTGCTATTACTCAGAATATGATTAAATCCTCAGAATATAATAGAATAAAATCTACCTATCCTTTAATAAGAGATTTCTTGTTTGAAGAAGAAAAATCATTAAACTTAAATACAGGTTCTGAGGATATAACAATAACTTCTTTCACTGAACTTCAAAGAATAATAGAAGAAAGAGGGAAAAAAGGTGTTGGTATACAAAGATTCAAAGGTTTAGGAGAGATGATGCCTCAACAATTATGGGAAACAACAATGGATCCTGCAAACAGAACATTGTTAAAGGTAACAATAGAAGATGCAATGCTTGCAGATCAATTGTTTGATGTTTTAATGGGTGATAACGTTGAACCAAGAAGAGAATTCATTGAAAACAATGCAGTATATGCAACAAACATTGATACATAACAAAAATATATAATATATTGTGCCTATAAAAGGGCACAATATATTTATAAATATGAGGTATTGAGTGAACCTAATAATAAAACTTTTAAAATTGAGAATAACAAAAGTCATTTTATCTCTGCTTATGGTTACATTTTTTCTTTCTCTATATTTTTGCAGAGATTGGTATTTTGTGCAGTATCATAAATGCATAGGGTTTTATTATGTACATAAAGGTGACAAAGCATATAAAGATAAGAAATATCAAAAAGCAATCGATAATTATAAAATTGCATTAAGAAATTATCCGGGTCACTCAAGAGCCAGTTGCAACCTTGGCAACATATATGTAAGTTTTGAAAATTATTATGAAGCAGTAAATGCGTATGAAAATGCTTTAAAATACAGTCCTAACTTTATGGTTTGCAGAATGGACTTGGGAATAATCTTATCAGAAAAAATGGCAGACTATGATAAAGCAATACAAGAATACGGAAGAGTTGCAAATGCGAATCCTTTTACGATAAACATTCCTTTTGTTTTTGATAATAAGAAAACTACAAAAGAAAACAAAGGTCTTGCCTATTACAATATGGGATTAGCATACAGAGGTAAAGCTGTTTACATGGGTGATAAATCAAGCACAGCTATAAAGTATTTAAAAAAAGCAAAAGAATCATATGAAAAAGCTGAAGAATATTTGAAAAATAATTTTGATAATACATATAATTTAGCTTTAACAAATCATCTTTTAGGTGATTATAATTCTGCAGCACAAGAATACTGTGATGCAATAAATATAAAACCAGATAGTTTTGAAGCACATTATAATTTTGCGCTTCTTTTAAGAAGCATGAACAAAAACAAAGAAGCACTTGCAGAATTTGAAAAAACAACAATCTTACTCGATTATTACGGTAATGAAGCAAGAAATAAATATGTATTTGGAATAATAAATGAAATAAAAAGAAGAATACTTAATGAAGGTAATTATGATTATCTTAAAGAACGAGATGAAATAACAGCATTAAGAGATGAAGATATAACTTACACAAACGGAAAAGTTTTAGTATCAAAACAAAAAAACTTTAAAATGAATGAACTTCTAAAATGTACATATGATAAAGACATGAAAAATATACAAGATGATTCAAAAAGAAAAAAATATAAATTTTTTAAATAAACTATCAAACATATTGACAAAAAAAATCTCACCATCAAATACAATTGGCGAGATAAATAAACTCTTTAGAGCATATCTCAATATAGACAAAGCAGAATTTGTAATATGGGATAATAATAATATGGCTTTAAGAGACTTTGTAAGTGACTGGAAACTTTTTGATAGTGATATCAAAGAGAAAGGATTAAATACTATATACGGAAGTCTCGCAATAACTGAAGGAAAAAGATTTTTCTTTAACGATTCTGAATTTGACTGTAATTTAGGTGAGGAAGAACAATATAGAATACTAGAATTAAAAGCAGAACAAAACAATATTATTTATCCTCTTGTTTCAAACGGAGAAATATTCGGATTAATGAATATATATACAGAAAAGATTGCATTTACAAAAGAGTTTTTTACTATTTTAAACATTTCATCAAAATTAATATCAGGTGCAATTATAAACTATATATTAAATGAGCAAATGGAAATAAGCCTAAACTTCTATAAAGCAATGAAGGATATAGCAAAAATAATAGAAAGCCAATATGAACTTTCATACATAATACCATTAATTGGTGAAATGATAGACAGATTTATGACCTCACACTTAATATATATATTTATATACAAAGAAGACAAATATAAACTTGTTTGGCCAAATGCCTGTAAAGATGAAAAAGTATATAAATTATTGGAAAGAATAAATCAAACTACAGAGTTTATATTATCTGAAAATAGTAAAATAGGCGTTTTCCCTCTTATAAGCGAAGAAAATATATTAGGGGCAATTGTAGCATATAGTAATATAGAAAAACTTTTACAAAAAGATATAGATTACCTTACACAACTAACAAGACAATCCGGTCTAACAATACATAGAGCAAATGTATACGCAGAAGTATTAAAATATGCAACATTAGATGCATTAACCGGATTAAATAACAGAAGACAGTTTGAAATAAGATTAAAACAAGAAGTATCAAACAGTAAAAGAAATAATATCCCATTGTGCTGTATGATGATTGACGTAGATTATTTCAAGAAGGTAAATGATACCTATGGACACGCTGCAGGTGATTGTGTACTAAAGCAGGTTTCAGAGGTTATAAAGAATGAAATAAGAGAATATGACATCGCTTGTAGATACGGCGGCGAAGAATTTTTTATAATACTCCCACAAACAAAACTGGCAGAAGCAACATCAGTTGCACAAAGATTAAGAAAAGTCATAGAAGAATCCAAAATGGATATAAAAGAAGCAGAAATAAATGGTATACAATATATTAAAGTAACTGCAAGTATTGGAGTATGCGAATACAATAATGCTATGAGCGCAAATGCTTTTTCACAAAAAGCAGATAAAGCTTTATATGAAGCAAAAACAACAGGAAGGAACAGAGTAATTGTTGTATAAAAAAATATATTTTATAATATATTAGAAAAAGGAATGTAAAGAATAGTTTATGAAGTATCTAAAATATATAATAGGAATATTAATAATAGTAGTACCCTGCATAATAACTGTACTTATTTATAACGATAAAATAACACAAAATTCACCATTATATTATAAACAAGGCGTTCAATTTTATAATGACGGCGACTATTCAAATGCATACTATAACTTTGGGAAAATAAAATGGATTAGCCCTTTATATCCGGCTGCATTATACAAACAAGCCAAAAGTGCGCAAAAAGTTGGAGACTTCAAAACAGCAGCTATTAAATACAAAATTTTTTTAGAAAAACAACCTAATTCTATTTTTGATTTAAAAGCGAAACTAAATTTAGGAAAAAGCTATTTTTATTCAAAACAATATCAAGAAGCAAAAATACAATTTGAAGACTTATATAAAAAAGCAAATAACCTTGGAACAGAGGAAGTATTTTTTCTGGGACTAATTGAAAAAAATAATGATAAAAAGCAATCATTTGAATATTTTAAAGGATACTTAGAATCAGCACTATCAAATAAAGCACTTAATAATAACTATATATTATCTTCTGCAGAGGAACTATCTTCTTTAGGCTATGAGTTAAGTTCAAAGGATAAGCTATTATTGGGTAAAGCTTATTACAAAACAGATGAGTATAAAAAAGCATTAGAATATCTGTCTCAAATCCCAATTAGTAGCTGTTGGGATTACTTGGTACTAGCAAATCATTATGCAGGCAACAAAGTCATTGCTAAAAAATTGATAGAAAGCGGTTTACCAGTATATGCATCTTTATCAGAAAAAGCAAATTTACATGAAATATATGATATATATGCATCTTACCTAATTGGAACAAAGAAGAAAAACTGGACTCAAATATTAAAAACAGTAAAAGAAAAATCAATAAAAGGAGAAGACTATGTTCTTTATCGATTAGCAGAAATTTCTCCACAAGAAGAAGGAATAACATTATATAACGAAATAATAATAAAATATCCTGAAAGCAAATATGGTCCTGATGCAATATGGACAGTATTTTGGGATAAATATAAAAAGAGAGATTATAAGAGTGCAGAACAACTTGCAATAAAACATATTAATACATATAAAAACATAGACTCAACTCCCAAAATGGCATTTTGGCTTGCTAAAACAGCAATGAAGCAAAATAAGTTATCAGATGCACATAATTATCTATCAAAAATAGCAAATAAATATCCGGACAATTATTACGGATTAAGAGCAGAAAATATCTTAAACAAAAAAAATGATTTTTGGACAACGAATAATACAAATAAAATTCCATCACAAAAAGATGAAATAGAGTTTCCTATATCAATGTCAAAATTTGAAATAAAAGATATAAAAATGATTAATACTCTATTTGAAATGGGGGATTATGAAATATGGGCTGATGCTAATTTTAATAATCCGATAGTAGAAAGCTGGTTTGCTCTAAAGAGAGATAAAAAAGCTCAATCAATAGTACTAGCCAGAGATGAAATAGAAAAAATGGATATCAAACCACCCTTTATAAGCGCTTCATATAAACTGGCATATCCAAGACATTGGGTAGATGAAATTAATATTGCAAGTAATAAATTGGAACTTGATGCTTTTTTAATAGCAGCGCTTATAAGAGAAGAAAGTTACTACAATGAATATGCAAAAAGTTCGACAGGAGCAATTGGTCTAATGCAACTTATGCCACAGACTGCAAATTATATGATATCTAAATTAACCTCAGATATAGATTCTATACAAAATATAGCAAATCCTAGAACAAATTTATATATCGGTTGTAATTATTTAAAATATCTAAATGAGCAATTTAATAATGATTTAATGGTTGTAGCGGCCTATAATGGTGGTGAAGGTTCCGTAAGACGATGGATAAAGAAATACGGTACTAACGATTATGATGAATTCGTAGAAAATATTCCATATGAAGAAACTCAAAACTACGTAAAAAAAGTGTTTAGAAGCTACCATATGTATAAAAAAATATATCAATAAAAATAGTTAAATATTTGACTTTTTGAAATATAAAATATTGTAAAAACATGTTGAAAAAAAAGTAATACCACTTATCATATTTTTTAAACTTAATCGAAATATCAATATTATAAAATATAATATATACCTCTGATATATTTACAAAGTAAGAAAAAAGAACTATGATAAATAGACTTTAAAAAAGTGGAATATGAAACATGCATTAAATCATGCACATTTTTTGGGGAAACAAACGGGATAAAAGTATTTGAGGAGATTTCATGGATAAGATTGTAAAAAGAGATGGGGCAATCGTTAGTTTTGACGCAAACAAGATTGAAACAGCAATCTTAAAAGCAGCAAAAGTAACAAAAGAATTTAGTGAAAAAGAAGCAGCCAATGTAACAAGAAAAGTTGTATTAATGGCACAAGAAATTGCCAACAAAAAAGAGTCCAATTTAAAAGCACCAACAGTAGAAGAAGTTCAAGACGCGGTTGAAGTTGCACTATATTCATTTGGATACACTGCAACAGCAAAAGCATATATATTATATAGAGAACAAAGAAAAAGAATCAGAGACTTTGCTGCAGGGCTTAACATTGATATGGTTGACGATTACTTGTCTCAGCTAGATTGGCAAGTCAATGAAAATTCAAATATGTCTTATTCTATCCAAGGTCTGAACAATTATATCGCATCAAATATAAGTAAAAATTACTGGTTGAATAAAATTTATCCTAAAGAAATAAAAGAAGCACATCAAAATGGCGATATTCATATTCATGACCTAAATATAATATCTGTATATTGTGTAGGATGGGATTTAAAAGACCTTTTAATGGAAGGATTTAAAGGTGTAAAAGGAAAAGTTTCAAGTGCACCTCCAAGACATTTTAGAACAGCATTGGGTCAAATGGTAAATTTCCTATATACAATGCAAGGAGAAAGTGCGGGAGCACAAGCATTTTCAAACTTTGATACACTTCTTGCTCCTTTTGTAAGATACGACGGATTAACATATGATCAAGTTAAACAATGTATTCAAGAATTTGTATTCAATATGAATGTTCCAACCAGAGTTGGTTTCCAAACTCCGTTTTCAAATATTACAATGGACTTAAATGTACCATCATACTATGCAGACCAACCTGTAATAATAGGCGGTGAATACAAAGAAGAGACATATTCACAATTCCAAAGAGAAATGGATATGATTAATAAGGCATTCTTTGAAGTAATGATGGCAGGCGACAGTTCAGGCAGAGTATTTACATTCCCAATTCCAACATATAACATTACAAAAGACTTTGATTGGGATAATCCTAATATTGAAGGATTATGGGAAATGAGTGCAAAATATGGTATTCCATATTTCTCTAATTTCATAAATTCAGATATGAATCCTGAAGATGCACGTTCAATGTGTTGCAGATTAAGAATTGACAACAGAGAACTTGAATATAGAGGCGGAGGTTTATTCGGTTCAAATCCATTAACAGGCTCAATTGGTGTTGTAACAATGAATCTTCCAAGGATTGCATACTTAGCAAAAGATAAGAATGAATTTTTATCATTACTTGCAGATAGAATGGAAATAGCAAAAAATTCTTTGGAAATAAAGAGAAAGCTTCTTGAAAAATTAACCGACAACGGTTTATATCCATATACAAAATTTTATTTAAGAGATATAAAAGCAAGGTTTAATGTATATTGGAAAAATCACTTCTCAACAATCGGATTAATAGGTATGAATGAAGCTTGCTTAAATTTATTCGGAAAAGGACTTGATTCAGAAGAAGGTCAAACTTTTGCTTTAGGTGTTATGGATTTCATGAGAGATAAAATAAAAGAATATCAAATTGAAACAGGAAATAACTACAATCTTGAAGCAACACCTGCAGAAGGTACAAGCTACAGATTAGCAAAATTAGATAAAAGAAATACACCGAAGATAATATGCGCAAATGAGAAAGAATATGATAATGGAGCTGATCCATATTATTCTAACTCAACACATTTACCAGTAAATTATACTGATGATATATTTGAACTGCTTGATTTACAAGATGAACTGCAAACAAAATATACAGGTGGAACTGTTGTACATATTTTCGCAGGAGAAAGACTTTCTAATACAACAACAATGAAGAACCTTGTAAAGAAAGTATGCACAAACTACAGACTACCTTACTTCACATTTTCACCAACATTTAGTATATGTGAAAATCATGGCTATATTCCTGGAGAACACCAAACATGCCCTGACTGCGGAAGTGAATGCGAAGTATATTCAAGAATCGTAGGATATATAAGACCAATAAGTCAATGGAATAAAGGTAAACAAGCTGAATTCAAAACAAGAAAAACCTTTGTAATTGATGAAGAAAGATGCAAATGCACTTTTTAATCGGCGGTATACAAAAGACATCATTACTTGATTATCCGGATAAAATAAGTGCAATAGTTTTCACTCAAGGATGCAATTTTAATTGTGGATACTGCCACAATCCGAGATTATTAAGTTCAAAACTCAATGAAGACATCTGTCAACCGGATGTCTTTCTTGAGTTTTTAAAAAAAAGACAAGGAAAACTCGACGGAGTAGTTATAACAGGCGGAGAATCAACTCTTCAACCTGATATTGAAGAATTTATTACAGAAATAAAATCAATGAATTTTCTTGTTAAGCTTGATACGAATGGTTATAGACCTGAAGTAATTGAAAAACTTCTGTATAAAAATTTAATTGATTACCTTGCTATGGACATAAAAGGTCCGTTAGATAAATATTCACTAATCACAAGACGTGAAATAGATACAAAAAAAATAAAACAAAGTATAGATATAATAATGAATGCAAATATAGATTATGAATTCAGAACAACAGTTCTTCCAGTACAAATTCAAATTGAAGATTTTGAATCAATAGGAAAACTTATAAAAAATGCAAAGAAGTACTATCTGCAAAAATTTATTGTCCAATCAGAAATAAACGACAAAACATTGATTAAAGAAAGAAACTACACAGATGAAGAGTTTAAAACAATAATCAATATATTAAGCAAATATGTACAAACAGTCCAAATAAGATAGCTAAATTTCAATGGAATTAAGCTGGCAAAATGTTTTAAAACTTGAACGTTCTTTATTTGCAAATTCAATCATATTGGGAAGTCTTAATTCTTTAGCAAGAAGAACTGCTTTATTATAAAGTTCTGATGCCGTTCTAACATTTTCAGAAGAATATATATGCTTATGTTTCATAACTTCTTCAGTATATTTCGCATAGGCAACATAAAGTTCTATCAACTGATATTTTAATTCAAATTGTTTAGCTAACATTATTGATTTTTCCAAATACATTTTTGCAGCAGCCAAATCACCTTTTCGTTGATATATTTCAGCAAGATATTTTTGGAAATATATAATAAAGAAATAATTATTTATTTTTGGACTTTGAGCAATTTCAAGTGATTTTGTTGCAGTATTTAAAGCTTTATCATCCTCTCCTGTTTCCAAGGATAATTTAACAATTAAAGCCCAAGACAACAATGCACCTATTGCAACTTTCTCTTTTGCAAAATATGTAATTTCTTCATTATAGATTTCTAACGCTTTTATTGTATTACCCTCTTCTTTTAAAACAGCTCCCAGTATTAATTTAATAATATTCTTTATAAAATGTTCATTTATATTATTTGTATAAGCAGCAAGTTCAAACAGATCAACTTTTAAATCCAGCTTTTGACCAGATAAAACTCTATTTATTATATTAACTAAATTCCATTCTGCAAGTAACCCTTTTTCCATATTTTTATCTTTATAAGATACCGCTATATTATTTAGAATTTCATTAGACTTATTTATATCTCCAAGAATTGTTTTTGCAAAAGCTTCAATAATATCTATCTGAGTAGAATAGTAATTTGAATTATAATTATACTTTTCTATAAATGCTCTAATTTCAGAAATAGTATTTACTACTTGATTATTACCTTGTTGAGAATATGCTTTTGCAAGGGAGATTTTAGATATTAGCCAAGCATGAATTATTATATTCCTATATGAAGAATCTATGTTTTTTAGAAGAAGCCCTTTCTCTAATTCTGGCATAATATCTTCATTTACAAGATTAATAATCTGCTCACTGTTTCCTATACTAAGTAATGCTCTCAATTTTCTTGTATTTATTAAGGCTTTATCAAGTTCGGAAACATTTGCTTGGGCAGAATCAAAACATTTTATAATCGTATCAACAGACTCATTAACACCCCAATAATTACCGGTTAAATAGCAACTTTTTATAAAATATCCAGACAAATCTATTACTTTTCTTAGATTAACTTCCTTTATCTCATAATCTAAAACATTTGCAAGATATGTAACCGCTTCACTAGGAGACTTTTCACATAATAATTTACCAATTTCCTCATATATTTGGGTCTTAATAATTTCAGAATCAGCAACATCTTGTTCTTCAAGTATTTTTAAACATTGTTTCTGGGCAATAACATATAAATTAGTATCACCAAGTTTTGCAGTTATACTTGCAGTACTCTGCCATATCAAAAATGCTTCATTTTTAGAAAGTGCTTCTCCACAAGAGATAAGCTTTTGCAAATTACTAGACAAGATTAATGGTTTTAAAGATAAATATAATCTCTCAGAATTTTCTTTGTATAGTAAATCTTTTTTCGCCTCTTGATATATTAATTTCCATAATGTAAGACTTTTAAACTCACAAGTATAGTTATCAACTTTTTCGATAAACATTTCTTGTATTAAATAATCCAGCATTTTTTCAGCTTTATTAACAGGCATAGTAACAGCTAAACATAATATACTTGTTGCAAAACGATATCCCATTATTGCAGCCATAAATAAAACATTCTTAGCACTTGGATTTAAAAAGTTCAATCTGAGTTTTATTAACTCTTCAAAAGAAATAGGATTAAACTCTGGTTTATTATCTTCATTAATTACAATATCATTATCTTTCAAAGAAATATAACCGGAATCAAACAATAATGCAACTTCTTGTTCCATTCTTATAGCATTACCATCTGATTTCTGAACTAACTTATCTAAATGCTCTTCATCAAATATTTCATCAATTTTAATGAAAGTACTTTTACTTACAGCACTCACCAAATCATCTTTAGAAAACTTTTTTATTAAAACAGTTTCAAACATGTTTTCATCTATATCTGTCATATCAAAATAACTTTGAATAGACTTGTTTTCTTGATAAGCAACTAGAAGCTTTAACCTATTATTAAAGAAACCTTTTCGCATCAAATGAAGAATAAAATCGTATGAAGCACCATCCAAAAGCTCAAAATTATCAATTGATATAATTAAGTTATTATTAACAAGAAAAGACTTAATAACTTTTTCTAATATAGAAAACATTTTTTGTTTATTAGTAAGTATATTTTCAAAACTATCTTTTTGGGAAGGATAAAAGATATTCAAAAAAGAAGTAAGTTCATCCCCCTCAAGGAAACTAAAAACCTTAGAAAAATTACTTTTTCTAAAATCTTTAATAAAAGACTCCGTACTATTTGTATAAGGAGGGAATCCCATAATTCGAAGAAAAGCATCTTGGAAAAAACCAAAACTAGTAATTTGAACAAGTGGAGTACAACTACCATATAAAGAAAGGAATCCTTTTGTAGAAAGGCTATCTGCAACTTGCTTTAATACAGCAGACTTACCACTACCTTCAACTCCATTTACAGCTATAACATTCTTTACCAAAGAGTTCTTTATAAAATTAATTATTTTGAGAACAGCCTCTTTTTGGATATCTATTGAATTATCCTCTGAAACTTCTTCTTTATCCTTTTCTTGAGCATTCTCATCACTTATACTTTCAACTACAGATGCATCTATCTCCTCAGTTAATTGCTCAACCTCAATATTTTCATCTAATATATTAACTTCTTCATCTTTTTCAGAAACAGTTGATGATTCAGTTTCATCGTTTGACGCTTTTATCTCAGTATTTTCAGCTTGTTCGTTGTTTTCAATGTCTATATTAAATATTTTTTCTACGTCATAATCATTTTTTTCAACAGTCAATGATTCAACTAATGGAAGTTCATCTTCGGCAGATTTACTTTCTTCTACAAAATCACCCATAGTTGCATCAAACTCACTTTTTATATAAGTCGGGTGTGGAGAACTAAAAGACGATACAACCTCAAAATCGCCAAGTTCTTTTATATCTTCTTTTAATTGTGACTGATATTTTTCCAAAGGAGATTTACACTTACGACACACAGTAGCCGAATAGATATTAAAACTTCCACACACCGGACAATGTTTAAGAAGTTCGAACCCACAATTTTTACAAATTTGAGTACCAAATGCATTAATTGTCTTACATTCAGGACAATACATATTAACTTTTATCCCACAGTTACTGCATCTAATTGCATTGTCAGGTAATTCTGCACCACATCTGCGACATATCATAGTACAACCTAACTTTTACCACCATCTAAGAAATTACTTATTAGCTTAGAAAGTTGCATTAACCTTTTACTCACCTCTGATTGCGATAAATTCAAGGATTTTGCTATATCTGTCTGTTTTAAACCTTTGACATACCTTAAGTAAAAAATATCCAAAAACTGCTGTGATGGAACCTCTTTATGAATAATACAAACAGCATCGGATATTTTCTGCAAACAATCTTTTGTAATAAGAATCTCTTCAGCAGTTTCTTTAGGATCTGGGAAATCTAAAATAAACGAAGGTCCTAAAGGCTGTGGTTTAAGCTTAACATCTGAACTAAACTCAGGAACTTTTATTTCTTTTGTAGGAACAAAACCTTCATTTGTTCTTCTAACTCTGCCTGAATTTTTAAGTACACTTAAAATAGAGGTATGAACAACCTTTGCAACATAATTTTCTATCTTCTGAATATTTGATGAAGAATTAAATATCATGTATGTTTTTTGAAAAGCTTCACTACAAAAATCTTCAAACAAATCTTCATTACCCTTGAAATTTTTGTTTGCCTTTACAAATTTTTCTATTAAAGATCTCTGTTCTTCAACTAAAAGCACTAGTCTTTTTCTCTAATCTCGCATACCCATTCAATATAATAACATAAATTATAATTTTATAACTACTTTTAGGTAATACATATCGGCTTTAAGCTCACTATTATTGAGTATCATGCTTTTTTCACCTTCAAAACTTTCTTTAATACTTTGTAACACTATGTTATCAATTTCTTCTAAACCACTTGATTCTGAAATAATAACTTTCTGTAGATTACCATTATTATCTATCGCAAACTTGGCAGAAACAGAATCTTTCGGTGGTGTTTGTGTTGCATTTAGAATGTTATTTTTCAAGTTTTGTTTTAATGTATTATCTAAATTCTGGAGATAATTCTTAAAAGTTCTATCACTAAACAATTCAGAAGTACAAAACCAGTTTAATCCTCTTAAAGACACCCCGTTACCACCTTGAGAAAATGCATTCGCTATTGCTTTATTTACATCTCCATGACTTTTTCTTTCTACAGGCTTAATCAAATCACTTTCGGTTAAAGGCGGTACAGCAATAGTACCCGTAGAAGGTATTGTTTCTACAACGTTAGCATCAATGGAATTTTGAGAATTTACAACATCTTCAAGAGCCACAGTATTGGCACTTTGAACATTTTCAGATTCTGAATCAATTGGTTGTTCAAACATATCATTTTGAACTTGCGTTTTTTGAACTTCTATAGCATTGGAATCACTTTGTGTGTCTGAAGATGCAACCTCGGTATTCGACTTATTTTTAAGCAAAAAGAATACACCACCACCAATAAGAGACAATAGAACAACAACAGAGATTAATAACAATGCAACCTTTGAGGAACCCTTAGATATTTTTTCTTCAGGTATTTCTACATCTTCGTCATCATACTCTCCGTCATCATCAGCATATTCTTCATATTCTTGCGTTTCATCCGTTTCATCGTCTTGATATTCATCGTATTCTTGATTATTTTCAAAATCATCATCTTTGTATTCATCATATTCTTGATTAACTTCAGAATCATCATCTTTGTATTCATCATATTCTTGATTAACTTCAGAATCATCATCTTTATATTCTTCATATTCTTGTATTTCTTCTGAAGATTCATCTTCATAATCTTCATATTTACTAACTGCCCCTGTGCTATCATCAAGAAGATCTTCATTGTTCACTTCTTCATAATCTTCAGAAAATTCATCATTTGTATCAAGATTATTTTCATATTTTGAGGAATCTATATCTGCAGACATTTCATCAGATTCTTCATTTGGATAATTATCTATCTGTTCGTTTTCTTCATCTGAAATCAAATCATATTCTATATCATCTGTAGCACCTAAAACTTCTTCATCATCAATAGGTTCTATTTCAGATAAAATATCTTCAGACTCATCTTGATTAACAGGTGTTATATATGAATATACGGGATTACCAGTCTCATCATAATCAACAATTACTTTTTGTTTGGTATCAACTTCTTCAGAGAATGACTGTCCATTCTCATCTGTAATCAAATCAATATTTTCAGGTTCATCCAAAATTACAAGTTCATCTTTTTCGTCCAATACATCTGTAGTATTTTCCCCAAGAACCTCCACATCAGATTTTAACGACAATTCAGAAGTGATATTTTCTTGTATAACTTCAATCTCATCTTTGTTTAGAACATCTCCAGATTGCAAATCAACAAAAGATGTATCTTCAATAATTTCTAATTCTTCATTCTGTTTGCTGATTTTTTCATCTTCATTACTTTCATCTTCTATAATTTGTATTTCATTATCAATTGTAGAAGAAGGATAAACCTCTTCAGTAATGATTGATTTTTCTTTTACAGCTTCAGAATCTTCAATAAAATCTTCTTCTATATTAAACAGCTCGTCTAGTATATCAGATACTGTTTCTTCCTTAGTTTCATCTGACTCAAGTGGATTTTCATTGTTTATATCATCGTTAATACAAACAGTTTCTTCTTTACCTTCATATTTTTTATCATCAACACACTGCGCACCGATAATATTTAAAGTTTTATCCTCTAATAATTCAGGATATTTACCTGCATTACAACTAACCATTTCAAAACCTGTAAAACAACAAAATTCTGTTCTACACTCATCACATTGAAACAAATGTTTCAAAATTTTATTTTTAGTTTCATTATCAAGTTCATTATCCATTAAACCAAGATAACTTTCCTTGAAAAGTTCATGATCTTCTTGCTTTAAAGTAACTAACTTTTTATTCTGAATCTTATTTAAGAATTCTTCATAAGAAATTAGCTTGTCAAACGCAATACTGTAATAATGGTAATCAAAAGGTTCTTTTGTAACATTTGCAGTATCTGCAATACCAATTAACTCTGCATTTTTAAGTACAGAATCAACTCTAACAACAACATAAAAATCAGGAACAATGTCTGCATCATAATGAATTTTAGGGATTAAAACAGCATCACCACTTGTAACAACTCTTATATCTAGATGCCAACCATTAACATACAAATCCGAAATTTCATATTGTTCATTGATTAGCGGATTTCTGAATAAGGTCATTGATTTTTGTACTTGATATGGTTCTTTTTCTATCGTATTCAAAAAAGAATATAAGGCCAAAATCGAAGCATAGGCTCTTTTTCTTTGAAACTCATCTGACAATAAAGATGCATATATTTTGGCATAGCCATAAGCTTTTTCATCTATAGTTAAATGCATTGTTTCCTTAATACTCATATTCTTAAATTTTCTCCCAAAACTATAACTATAAAATATCCTCTATTTACTAAGAGTACAATACGAAAAATTTTATTCCGAATTTACAAAAACTTTTTTTATGTTTTGAAATATGTTATAATGAATTTGGTTTTATTTGTGTTTAAAAATAGATAACTTTGGGCAAATGTAACATTTTGTAAAACATATAGGGATAAAGAAACAATTTAAAATAATCATATGTTTTATGAATATACCAGTAAAAGTTTAGGAGGTAATTATGATTAATTCAGTAAGTTTCAGAAGTGCGGCAGCAACAAGTTTTCAAGAAAGATTAGCACAACCTCAAGCATATACAAAAGCAGAAACACCCGTAGCTGCTTCGGGGCTTGAAGGAAAAAAAGAGAACAAAGGCTCAACTGGTAAAAAAGTTTTAGGTACAGTAGTTCTAGCCGGTGCTATTGCAGCAGGTTTAGCTATTGGGAAAGGCAAAATCGGAGGATTAAAAGACAAAGTTAATAATGAAACACTAAAAAAATGTCTTAGCGGCTTGGAAACCGCCGGAATAAAAATTGCGGAAAAAGCAGGACAATTAAAGGAATTTGTTTTAGCAAAACTACCAAAAACAAAAGGTGCAGCCTAAACAAATAAATAATATTTAGGATAAAAAATAATTACCTCAAAAGGAACTCTAGTAGAGAGTTCCTTTTCTAATTGTAACAATAAGCAAAAACGCTTGCTAATACAAAATTATTTATAATAAAATTATAGTGTAACATTTCTTTTACAATTTATATATTAATAACAAATTTTATTTTTATATGTTTTATAAAAGCAGAAGATAAATTTTAGGAGTTATAAAATGTCAATACAACCAGTACAAACAACTCAAACATACAGTCCGGTTAAAAAGGCTGCAAAAACAGTTATAAAAGGAGCAATTGTTGCATCTGCAGTAGCTACAACATTAGCATTAGGTGCAAAAAGTGGAAAATTTGCAGTAAATGAAAAAACTAATAAATTCGCAGCAAAAGCTTTACCTTATTTAGAAAAAGCCGGTAATTATATTTATAAAAGTGCAGAAAAAGTTGCAGATAAAATTGCACAAACAGGAATCAAGGAAAAAATTACAGGTTCAAAAACATATATAGTTGCAAAAGAAAAAGCAGAAGGAATTTTAACAAAAATAAGAGATAGTAAACTTCTGACAAATATAAGAGAAGCCAGATTACAAAGATTTGTGGATAAATTCAAAACAAATATTGGCAAATATAATCCAGATAAAGCAAGTGCAGCAGATAAAGCAGCTGAAACATTCAATTATTTCGTAAAATAATTATTTTAAAGTATATACAACTAAAAAGAGAAACTTTAATAAGTTTCTCTTTTTAGTTGTATATTTTGAATGATCCTAATATTTTAAAGAAATCAACAAAATTCATAAGTTCATTTATAGCAATATTAACATTTTCATCAGTTTTTAAACCATCGATTTCAACAAAAAACAAATATTCACCAAGTTTTCTTTTTGATGGTCTTGAATCTATATAAGTAAGATTCAAACCATGCTTTGAAAAAATCTGTAAAACATCGCAAAGTGCACCAGGATAATTTTTTGTAGACAAGATTATGGAAGTTTTACCTGTATTTTCGTTGCAACAATCACCTCTGCCCAAAATATAAAATCTTGTTTTATTATCTTTTTCATCATTTATATCATTTGATAATATATTCAAATCGAACAACTGAGCACAAGTTTCATTTGCTATTGCAGCAATTGCATCATCATCTTCTGTTGAAACTTTTTGAGCCGCATAGCTTGTAGATGAAACTTCTCTTAATTCAACATTAGGGAAGTTTTTATAAAGATACTTACTACATTGAGCTAAAGCCTGAGGATGAGAATATATTTTTTTTATTGTTGTTTTGACTTTTGACTTTGAAAGTAACATGTGTTTTATAGGTAAAGTAATTTCACCTAATATTTGAATTTTATCATCATTAATATCCAAAAAATTACCTATAGTTTCTCTAACAATACCTTCTATAGAATTTTCAATAGGAAGAATACAAATTGAACTTGAATCTTTTTCCAAATTTTCAATTGCTGATTTTATACTTTTCTGTGCAACATTATTTTTAACCTTAATAGAACTTAGTTCTAAAAACCGAAGCATTGCGTTGTGAGTATTAGAACCATCAGGTCCTAGATAATATATATTCTCAATTGTATTTTCAAACATTTGCTAAACCTTCACCAATTATAATAGAATAGATTAATGTTATAACTAATTGTACATAAAATAAATAAAAAGGGTAAATTATGACAAATATAAAATTCGGTACTGATGGCTGGCGTGCAATTTTAGATAAAGACTTTACTTATGAAAATACAGATAAAGTTATAAATGGAATCGCATCTTATATATATAAAGAATCAGAATTTAATAAAGAGATTATCATTGGATATGACCCAAGAAATCAAGCAGATACTTTTGCTTTTTATATTGCTGAGAAGTTATCTTCCCTAGGATTTGAAGTTGAAGTAAGTTCAAAGATAGTTGCAACACCAGTCTTGGCATTCTCAGCATTACATAAAGATGCATATGCAATAATGATGACGGCTTCACACAATCCACCTGAATACTTAGGAATAAAATTTATTCCACCATATGGAGGTCCGGCCGAAGATTATATGGTCAAAGAAATTGTTGATAATTTAGAGATTGAGTTTAATTACAAAAAAGATAAAAAAGAATATAAAAAAGTTTCTTTTGAAGAAGAATATATTAAACATATAAAAAATATTATTAATTTAGAAAAAATAAAAAAATCTGACATCAGAATAAATTATGATGGACACCATGGTGCAGCTGGACTTTTATTTAAAAGAATACTTGATGAATATGAAATTGAAAATAATTCACAAAATCTAGAACGAGATATCAATTTTGGTGGTTACATGCCTGATCCCAAAGAAAAATATTTACCCCAACTAAAAGCATTGTGTAAAGAAAATGGACTTATTGGATTAAGCAATGATGGAGATGGTGACAGATTCGGAGTTTTTGATGAGAAAGGAAGTTTTATAAGTGCAAATGATATTATAGCAATGTTGTTGAACCATTTAGTAACTAACAAAAAATTATCAGGAAAACTTGCAAAGACAGTAGGTGCAAGTTCAATGCTTAACTTATATGCTAATAAAAAAGATATTGAAGTTATAGAAACTCCTGTAGGCTTTAAATGGCTTGGTGCAGCAATGAGAAAAGAAGATATAATAATCGCCGGGGAAGAATCAGGAGGTCTTAGTATAAAAGGACATATTCCGGAAAAAGATGGAATACTGGCCAATTTATTAATTATGGAAATGATGGCTTATGAAAATAAAAAATTATGTGAAATCCATAAAGACTTCTTATCAGAATTAAATAAAAAATTTATAAATGATAGAATAGATTTGAAACTTGAATCTAAAGATAAACAAGAAGAAATAATAAATAAATTCAAAACATATTCTAAAATAGGAGAATATAAAATAACAGACTCAAACACAATGGACGGATTAAAAATATACCTTGAAGACGGAAGCTGGATTTTAATAAGGAAAAGCGGCACAGAACCGCTTTTAAGGATATATGTTGAGTCAGACAAGGAAGAAAAAATAATGAAATTAAAAGAAAATATTAAACAATTGTGTTAAAAATAAATAAATCATTATAAAAAACAGATGGAGATATTTTCCCAAAGAAAATATCTCCATTTATTTTTTTAGAGAAGTAGCTATCAATATCAGCTAAAACCTCTCTATTTTTTTCAGCCTGTATTTTTTCAATATCTTGAATAGAACACGCATAACCAGTTGTACAATAAGCATAGACATTGACGCAAACATTAAAAAAAATAAAAAAAAGCATAAATAGTTTCAAAAATCTTTTCATATTCCACTCCTTCAAAATTAAGAATAGCCACCCATATATATTTTGAAGAATAATGTAAAGATTTACATTCCTCTTTGTAATTAAATATTTGACTACCCAAAAGTTTAATGTAAAATCATGTTTACAACGTAAAATAAAGTTTATATATCTTAAACAGATAGCAAAAATTATTTTTTGGAGTATTTCTCTAAGTATGAATTCCCTATTAGAAAAAGAAAAAATACATAATGATAAAATTCTAAAACCCGATTTTTCTACAAAATCAGGAAGAGAGTTTTTAGCAATCTATTTGAATTCAAAATTCAAACAAATTTTGAGCTATGATAGAAATAGTGAAACGCCGATTTTTAAGAGTATTCATCCTTCTTTTATTCCTAAGTTTACAAAAAGATTGATAAATAATCCTGAAAAACATTTTCTGATCGGAATAAGTGGTGAATCGGCGAGTGGAAAAACAACTATTTGCAACACAATTAAACTTGCTACAGAACGATTAAATATGCCAATCGAAATTTTAAGTGCTGATAATTATTTTAGAGATATATCAGCGCTTATTAGTAAGTATGGTTCGTTTGATAAACTGCTTGAATCCGGTTACGATGTTGATTCTCCTGACAATTTCAACATGGAACAATTATTTATAGATTTAGAACAACTATCAAGAGGTATTGATGTAAGAATACCGCAATATTTAGTAAATGGAACCGGTATTGTTGTTCCAAATGCTATTCCAAAAAAAGCACAAAAAATAATTGTCGTTGAAGGAATGGCTACAATGTACGGAAAAGTTTCGGATTTGTTTGATATTAAGCTTTATGTCGACATAGATCCTGCAGTCCAAGAAAAATGGTTTTTATATAGAGCACAAACATCAAGAAATCAAAATGAAGAAAATGCAAGAAAGCAACTTGCATATGTAAGAGAAGCTTCCAAAAAATATATTCTTCCTAAGAAGGATAACTCTGATATAATAATAAACGGAGCATCTTCTTTGGAATATTTCACTCAAATTATTGATTATATTTATCAAATTACAAATAATTTCTCAAATCCCGAACAATAAGAATGTAATAAAACCATCTCTATAATAGAGAGGCGTTTTTATATATAGACAAAGTCAAAGTCCTTATAAAAAATAAGGACCTTTTTTATATTATATGAAAAGAAGAATTAGTTTGCCGCTTTTGGTGATTGTTTTGGTTGAATTTTTTCGGCTATTTTAGAAAACACTGTATTCGCCAAAGCTCCAATTCCAGATAAAAGAGCAATTCCTATGACAAAGTTTGCAGCATATTTGCCTTTTCCTCCGCAATTATTAACAACTTGCAACATATCTTTTGGACGAGACACCCAAGAAATTGCTGTTGAAGCTGTTAAAACCCCTGCGGTTAAAGCCGCACCTGTTTTCGCTGCGTTGTATTTATTATTTTTTCTTGTTGTAGGTTGAATATTTACTGCATTTACGTTCATATTTTTAACCTTTTTTCCGTACTTACTTAAGACCGGTAAAAATTTTTTTTTGTTATTTAACAAAATTCATCTTTACATTTGATAACAATTTTTAATATATTCAAGCATATTTGATAAAGATTCTTTTTCAATATCAAGCCAATGAATATCTTTATTCGCATTAAACCAACTTATCTGTCTTTTGGCATAACGGCGAGTATTTTGTTTCAAAAGATTTGAAGCTGTTTCAAAATCTGTTTGCCCGTTAAAATATGGAAATAACTCCTGATAACCGATTGTTCCGAGGAGAATCTTATTTTCGCCATAATTTTCAAAAAGGTTTTTAGCCTCATCAATTAAACCTTGCTCAAACATTATATCTACTCTTTTATTTATACGTTCATACAAAAATTCACGATTTTGAGCATTCAAGCCGAACCATAAAACATTATATTCACTTTCTTTCTTTTTCTGGGCTTTACTCATTGGTATACCTAAAGAAAGACAAACCTCAAGAGCCCTAATTATTTTAACTTTATTATTAAAATGTATTTTTTCAGCGATATCAGGATCTTTTTCTTTAAGCAAAGAAAAAAGTTCTTCAGAAGATTTTTGTTCTAATTCTTCTCGCAATTGCTTATTAGGTTCTACTCTTGGCAAATCAAAATCTTGTAATAATACCCTAAAATACAAGCCTGTCCCGCCCACAAGGATTGGAACTTTACCTTTATTGATTATCTCTTTTATTTTTATATTGGCATCATCACAAAAATTAGCAACTGTATATTCCTGATTAAGATCAATTATATCCATTAAATAATGAGGAATGCCTTCTTGCTCTTCTAAAGTAGGTTTTGCACTTCCTATATCTAATTCTTTATATATTTGCCTTGAATCAACAGATATAATTTCTCCATCAAGCTGCTTAGCTAATTCAATGGATAACTTAGTTTTCCCCGATGCACTCGGTCCTGTTATTGCTATTATTTTTTGTTTTGTCATAGTAAAAACAGAATACCAAAAGCAAATAATAATTTAAATATATAGTAAATAGTATTATTAAAATAACAAATGAAAGAGAATTTGTTCCTAATATAACAGATAGAATATTCAAAAATACATATAAAATAAAAATAACAACAAGTATCGCAACAACACCTAACAGATTTTTAAAGAAGAATTTTAGTGCAAGCAAAAATGACTTTAATATATTTACACTTTCAAAACTAACTACAGCAAAATGCAATATAATGAAAAAATTTACTATAGATGCGGCAATATTAAAAATCACTATCCAACTCATAAAAGTAATTTTATCTTGAATTGTAATACTATTAATATAATTAAGAATTTCAGCCTGAGAAGAAGCCTTTAATATTTTAGGAAAATCATATATTATTTTAGGCTCGCCAAAAGTACTTATACAAAATTTAGTAACAAGATACAATGTTGTTGCATATAAAATGAATAATATAATATACGAACCTGCAGTTTTTAGAAAATCTGCACCAACTCCTTCAAAGAATTTTTTAAAATTTTGAACAGCTTTTAGCGCTATTTCTTCTTTGGAATCATTCTCATTATAATTTAAAACACCTTGTTTATTTATATAAAACCAACCTGCACTGAATGCTATAAATAAAAGAATCATAGATAATAACAATACAATTTTTGAAAAACTGAAAAAATTTCTTCCAACAAGAAACGAAAAAGCAGTCATTATCAATAACAAGCCTAATAACAATGGCTGTATAAATATCAAATTATTCTTCAATATGTAAAACGATTTTTTTATTGTTTCCAGCATTTACTGATTATAACATATGTAAAAAATAAATAAATAAATAGCTTATTAGTTAGTAATGAAAAGTAATAATTAGTAAAAAGATTATGTGTTTCTGGTAAAATGTATAAAGTACAGAGAAAATGGATTGGGGTAATGAAAGAGAGAATTGTTCTTTTAACTATAATATCTTCATTATTAGTACTTTTATATTTTTTCCAAAATAATATGAATACGCCATGTGCATTTATGACAATTCTAATTTTTATGTCTGTCTATACAGCATACATGCAAATAGCATTCAAACACAGAGTAAGGAAGCAAAGGAAACATCCCGTAGAAAAAAACTACAATTATAAACCTTATGTAAGTATATTAATTCCTGCACATAATGAGGCTGAAGTTATATCTAAAACAATAGAAAATATATCTAAAATAGAATATCCAAAATATGAAATTATAGTTATT
The DNA here is from genome assembly GCA_944322895.1 of Candidatus Gastranaerophilales bacterium. Classification (GTDB taxonomy): domain Bacteria; phylum Cyanobacteriota; class Vampirovibrionia; order Gastranaerophilales; family Gastranaerophilaceae; genus Avigastranaerophilus. Next base: position 22,048 of record CALUQL010000005.1, on the reverse strand, counting down.
GATGATAGAAGTACAGATGATACAGCGTTAGTTCTTGAAAAAATAAGCAATGAATATCCTAATATGAAATATTTCTCTAGAACAAAAGAAGCATTTCCAGGTAAATCCGCAGTACTAAATGATGCAATGAAAATTGCAAAAGGAGATGCAATTCTTGTTTTTGATGCTGATGCAAGAGTAAAACCTGACTTTTTAAAAGAATTAATTCCGGCTCTTGAACCAGAACAAGTAGGTGCTGTACAAGCAAGAAAAGTAATCATAAACAGAGAACAAAATTTCTTAACACGTTGTCAAGATAATGAAATGGCAGTAGATACACACTTCCAAGTAGGAAGAGATGCTGTTAAAGGTGCTGTTGAGTTAAGAGGCAACGGCGAACTAATAAAAAGAAAAGCACTTGAAGATGTTAACGGTTGGAATATATATACAATTACAGATGATCTGGATTTATCAACAAGATTACAAATTAAAGGCTGGGATGTTCGTTTTTGTCCTGAAGTTTGCGTATATGAAGAGGGCGTTCCGTCATATATTCCTTTGGTAAAACAAAGAAGACGCTGGATAGAAGGCAGTATAAGAAGATATCTTGAACATTTTTTAGATGTATTACAATCAAAAGACATTTCTTTACGTGTTAGCTTAGATATGACTGCTTATATTACTGAATTTATTTTGCCTGTTTGGATGGTGTCAGAAGTAATGATTCAATCTTACAGATATATAAAAGATGATCCTAATTGGATACTTTCATCTATGGCATTATCTACACTAATGTGCGGATTCTTTATTGTTGCATTATTTTACAGTTTAAGAAAATATGTCAAATTAAAACCAATCGATAATCTAGTTCAATCGGTAACTACTGCATTATATATTGTAGTTCTTTGGTTCCCGCTTGCAATTTTTATAATTTTTAAAATTATATTTATGAAAAATAATATGGATTGGGGAAAGACTAAACATGGAACAGCAAAGATCGTTCAAGACCTTTCTGTTGAAAATAACCAATCCAAAGAAAAAGAAACCGAAACACTAATAAAAGTCTAAGAAGGGAGAATATACAGTGGATTTTACAACATTAACGGTAGAATTATTAAAAGGACTAAATAATCTTACAGGAAGTTACGGCTTGGCAATTATAGCCCTTACCGTTATCGTAAGACTTTGTCTATGGCCTTTAGGCGTTTCTCAACAACGTTCTATGAGAGCAATGCAAATTCTGCAGCCAAAAATGAAATTAATACAAGAACGTTATAAAAATGATCCTCAAACAATGCAAAGAAAAATGATGGAGTTCTATAAAGAACACAAATTCAATCCAATGTCCGGTTGTTTGCCGTTATTAATACAAATGCCTATATTCATTTTATTATATGCAGCATTAATCAGCCCTCAATTCATACAAGAAGCAGGTAATTCTCACTTCTTATTTATAGACAGACTCGATAAAACATTAAGAGGCAATGCCGGAATTTCCTATGACGGAACTTTCAGTGTTTCAAATAATGATAAATTTACCGTTTATAAAAAAGTAAAAGTAATGCTTGGTGACCAAGAACTTGATAATGTAAAAATTGATTCTAAAAATGCAATAAAAATTCAAGGGGAAATTGTTCCGGGGCAACCAATGGATTTGAAAGTTAATCTTGATGATTTCAACTTAAAGTATAGCCAGTTAGACAAAGTCACTTCTGCTTCAATCGATATTCAAAATATGAAAACAAGAGAAGTGGAAACTGTTAACTTTGAAAGACGCGATAACATAATGGCTGCATCAATACCAACAAATGCACCACTAAGTCAATTCCATTTTGATGTATTTATTCTAATTCTTCTTTTTGCAGGAACTATGATTGCAACTCAAAAAATCATGATGGCAACAAATAAAAATGTTCAACAAGACCCAATGCAAGCTCAAATGCAAAAGATGATGGGAACAATCATGCCTGTTATGATTATATTTATGTTTGTTATCGCTCCAATTCCTGCAGGTGTTTTATTATACTTAGTTGTAAGTAATATAATTCAAATAATTCAAACTATAGTTATAAATAAACAGCTTGAAGCAGAAGATAACGCGAAACATGATGTAAAAGATTTATCTAACGCAAAAACAATTAACCCTATTGAAACAAAAACTATAGAAGCAGACAAAAAATAATGTTACTAGAAGAATTCAATTACGAATTACCGGAAAATTTAATCGCGCAAGTACCAGCCCAAAAAAGAGATATGTCAAGGATGCTGGTACTTGACCGTTTAAATAAAACTCTTGAACACAAGCACTTTTGTGATATTACAAATTATCTTACTGAAAATGATTTACTTGTTTTGAACAACACAAAAGTTATACCCGCAAGATTGTATGCAAAAAAAGATACCGGAGCATTAATTGAAATTTTTCTTGTCAGAGAAATAGAAAAAGATATTTGGATTTCACTAATAAAACCTTCAAAAAGAGTAAAACCCGGAATGATTTTAGAAGTATCCGAAGAACTTTCCGTTGAAATAATTGAAAAAGATGATGATAAATGGAAAATACACCTATTATATAAAGGTAATATATTTGAAATTTTGGATAAAGTAGGAAATATTCCGCTCCCTCCATATATTGAAAGAAAAATGACAAATGAAGAGTATAAAAGTCTTGATTTTGACAGATATCAAACAGTATATGCACAAAAAGAAGGAGCGGTAGCAGCACCTACTGCAGGTCTGCACTTTACAAAAGAAATATTGCAAAAACTTGAAGAACAAGGAACAAAGCATTGTTTTGTAACTTTAAACGTAGGTTTAGGCACATTTAAACCGGTAAAATGCGAAAATATCTTAGACCACAAAATGGATTCTGAATCTTTTGAAATTACAGAAGAAACAGCTGAAATTATAAATAAAGCAAAAGCAGAAGGAAAAAATATAGTTGCTGTTGGAACAACATCTGTAAGGACATTAGAAACAGTTATGAATAAATACGGTAGAATTATACCGGTTAAAGACAGCAGTGAATTATTTATATACCCAGGGTATAAATTCAAAATAGTTGATAAACTTATAACGAATTTCCATCTTCCAAAGTCTACTTTGTTGATGTTAGTGAGTGCTTTTGCTACAAAGGATTTTATTTTTAAAGCATATTCTGAAGCTATAAAAAATGAATATAGATTTTACAGTTACGGCGATTGCATGTTTATAAGGTAGGTATTATGTTCTTTATATCAATATTGTTAGTTATTCTTTCTTCTTTTATGATTTTAAATGTAATAATTAAGAATAAGAAGGATTCATCTGGTTTCTTATATTTTTTATTAATCGCATTTTCTCAAATTGTACTTTCTTTTGAGATACTTTCCTTATTTAAACTAATATCAAAAAACGGATTTTTTATTTGTAATATAGCATTTTTTATTATTTCTGCAATTTTATACATCAAAGAAGGTAAACCACTATATAAAAATGAAATAAAAGATGAAATTAAGAAAATATTATTTGCTGTGAAAAGAGATAAAATATTATGTTTCTTATCAATTTGTTTTGGATTATTTTTATTTTTTCAGCTAATTAGTGCATTATTTTTCCCTGTAACATTTGGTGACGCATTAACATATTACCTTCCAAGATGCACTACTTGGATTCAAAACGGATGTATTAATCACTATATAACACCTGATAGCCGAGAGTTAATCATGCCTGTGAATATGGAATTTTTATACACCTGGCTATTATTATTCAGAAAGAACGAAATAGGAGCCGCTATATTTTCGTACATAGGTTACATTGGCACAATATATATAATATACAATTTCTTAAAAGAATTAGGTTTCTCAATAAGAAGAAGATTATGGAGTATATTTGTATTTTCTTCATTTGCCCTTGTTTTAATAGAAATATATACTCCTTGTGCTGACTTGTTTATAGGGGGATTAATACTTGGCTGCATTTATTTATTTTTAAAAGCTGTAAAAAATAATGATAATTTAGCATTATTTTTTGCATCATTATCATACGCTCTAGCTGTCGGAACAAAAACAACATCAATAATTGCAATTCCTTCAGTATTTATTATTCTTTTAATAATAACCTTAATTTACAAGAAAGAAAAAACTTTAAAATATATTTTAAAATTTGGACTACTATTTATATTAAACTTTATAATTTTTTCGTCATACAACTACATACTAAACATAATTCAATTCAATAATCCTGTTTCTTGCCGTGAACAGCTGTTATTAAATCAATTTCGAGGAGGATTTAAAGGCTGGCTTTGCACATTAATCAAATATATCTTTGCAATTTTTGATATTTCAGGCATAAAGGACTTTATAAACTACAATGGATTCATTTCTTATCTGCAATCATTGACATTAAGCTTAATAGGCGCTACAGATAAAAGCTTTACTTCCAATTATTTCAACAGATATTTTTATTTTAATTCTCAAATGTCACTTATGAATTCTGCTTTAGGAATTATGGGCTTATTAGCATTTTTGCCTTCACTTATAAAATCTATAAAAAAATATCTAAAAAACAAGAAATCAAAAAGAAATATAATAATGGCGAGTTTAACTCTTTCTCTGATTATAAACTTGATTATTTTTGCAAGAGTGATGGTATTTACACAATACAATATGAGATATTTATTAACTTTCGTTGTAATAGCTTCTCCTATCGTTGCACATTCATATATAAAAAAGAATAAAAACTTGTTTAAAATTCTTATGTGTTGGTTTATGTTCATATATTTAGTAGTTATCGCTCATAAAATGCCATTATCTTACATCATTTCATATGCTAAATATAAAATAAATAACCCGGCAAGAAACACATCTTTTTTACTTGCTAAATCTGATGAAATTGATATCTACAAATATATTTCAGATAAAAAGAAGAAAAATATCGGACTAATTATCTCTCAAGTAAAAACACCTAATTATTACATAGAAAAATTAAAACTAATTGGATATAATGTGGAAAAAATCTTACCTGAAAATATAGAAGATTATAATTTGGCAAAATTTGACTATATTATTACAAATACATATAAATCTTCATCAACAAATATTTTTAAATTCAAAGAGAGAATGGAATATCCAGAGCTTTTTGTAAGTAAGTGTTTATATAATGACTACAGGCAGGCAACAATATATGACAATAAGACAGAACCTGCAATGGTAGAATGCGAAATTCCATTTGAGTATATAAAATCAAAAGGATTTATTGAAGTAAAAGATGCAAAATTCGAGAATTATATAATTTTACAAAATCTCATACATTAGTATGAAATTTTGTAAAAAACGCTAAAGTTTAAGTTATAATATACCGATAGAAAGGTTATTGGATTTTGAATAAAATCATAATCTAAAATATAATGGTAGTAGTTTAGTTTACATTTCGGAATATAGTCTTTGAAACACGGATAAGGATTATAAATGTCAGAAGAGAAAAAAGAGAATAAAAATGTTTCAGTTTTTGCAAGAAGTGAAATTTCACTGGAATCTGACCCTTTAGAAGAAATCTTTGCATTAAATCTTGGCGATTTCATTTCAGAACATTTAATATCAGATGAACTTGTTCAAAAAATCAGCAGAACAAGTGTTAATAAACTGGAAAGCTTAAAAAACCAGCTAAAGGAACTTATTGCTATATATTCAATAGACAATACATTAAAAATTCTTGGGTTTAGTAGCAAAGAAGACTATATAATATACAATGCCATTGCTAAAACAATAAAACAAATGCTCGAAATAGATGCTTGTCATGTATTCTTATCTAAAGAAAACGCAATGGGTCTTAATACAACAAAGAACGACCTTTTATTAGTCGGTTCATCATTGAATTTTAATGATGATATATATGAAGCCGAAATAGGTTATAAGTTTGATGACGAAAGTTATGTATCTTATTCTTTCAATAATAAAAAAGAAGTCGAAATAAAAGACTGCAGTAACGATAACGATTTTAAACCTGTTTTGTTATTAAATGAAGATAAAGTTAAGTATTATTTAGCAGTCCCAATGTATAACAACATGGAAAAAGTAGGCGTAATAGTTGTAGAAAATTATACAAAGAAAAACCTTTCAGATGAATTTATAGAATTATTAACAGTAACTGCAAGATTATTTGCAACTTCTATGAGCCTGGAAAAATTAACGGAAGAAACAAATAAACTTATAAATTTAGAAGATGTTACAGTATCTCAATTGCAAAACAACCGTGCTGAATTAACAGCTTTAATAGGTGATCTAAGCAGTGAGCAACAATGGTTCGTAGAAGATTTAGCAAAAGCCGTTGATGCAAAGAGTAATTTTAAGAACAACTATTCACACGACGTAGCAGACTTAGCAAGAGAAATATCAACTACATTAGGATTAAATGAAAAGACAAAAGATTTAATTTATTATGCAGCATTATTAAGAAATATAGGTAAAATTACACTTCCTGAAGAATTGTTCAATAAAAAAGAAAAATTATCAAAAGAAGACTGGGAAAAACTGCAAAACCATCCAAACGTCGGTGTAAGTATATTAATGAGTATTAACTTCTTATCAGAAGTAGTTCCATATATTACCTACCATAAAGAACGTTGGGATGGAGCTGGTGAACCCGAAGGATTAAAAGGAATGAGTATTCCTCTTGGTTCAAGAATTATAGCTATTGCAGATGCATATAGTGCTATGACTTCTGATAGAACGTATAGAAACGCCCTATCAAAAGAAAAAGCATTGGAAATATTAGAAGCTGAATCAGGTACAAAATGGGATCCTGATATAGTAAAAGTTCTTGTGGATTTAAAGAGATAAAATATTATTTCTCTTTTTCTGAAACCCAAAGTCCATGAAGATTGCATAATTCACGCGCAGTAAATTCATCATACGAACAATTAGGTTTTAAATCTAATTTCGGTTCATCTCCAGGATTCAAATATTTCCTTTTCAAATATTTTTTATCTGGAGAAATTGCTTCAATAAAAACAATATAATGATCTTTTTCCATTGGATGAGGTATAGAGCCGACTCTTATTGTTTTTGAACTGCCTTCAATAGCAACAACAGGCACATGTTTTTCTTGGGAAGAATCATCACTTGTTTGAACTTTCAATTTTTCCATCGGCACAGAACAACATACCAATTGACCTGGCCCAGGATGTATTACTTCAATGATATTCCCGCAAACATTACATTTATACAAACCCATTTTTTCTGTCATAAAAAACCTCCTTTGAACAAATGAATTATATTTTCAAAGGAGATTAAAAAAATCAGCTTAGTTTATTAACCTATCGATTATAAATTATATTTATAATTTCATCTTCGAACTTTTTAACAGTAGATTGTTCTTGAATAAAATTTTGTGTAAGGATAACAATCGAATAAGTATGACCATCCTGAGACTTTACATATCCCGCTATAGCACTAACATTTGATAAAGAACCTGTTTTTAACCAAACTTCGCCACGTAAAGGATATAATCTGTTATTTAAAGTACCATCGCCAGATTGCGCCATATTATCTCTGAATTTTTCAAAATCTTCCTGCTTATATATTTTATTCAAAGCCTGTGTCATCCAATCAGCATATAAAAGATTATTTCTGGAAACACCACATCCATCTTTGACTAAAATATTATCAGTTTCTAAACCCAACTTTTTATAAAACTCTTTAAAGACCTCTTCACCTAAAATATCTGTACCTGTAGCACTATATTTACTTGCGGCTGCCAATTTAAATAAAGATTCAGCCATCAAATTATTACTATTTTGAAGAATAGATGGTATGGTTCTTCTTATTGGATTTGTAATTTCAGTTATTAAAACAGCATCTTCAGGAATGATTTTTGATGCATACAAAGTATTGGAAATATTAATTTTATTGGATTCCAATGCTTTTTCAACATTATGAATAAAATACCTTCTCATACTACTTATTGGTATATTGATTGGTTTAGCAGCTTTAAGACTACCATATATTTCAACCACTTCGGGATTCATCCAATTATAGCGATTTACTTCTAAATAATCACTCTTTGCACCTGTTTTTATCACACTAATAACAGACATTGGATAAGTAGATTTTAAAGTTGCCTGAGCAAAACCATCAGCACTATTTGCCATAGCAACTCTTACAATATTACCATCCAAATTATAACAGCTAACTTTAGGTGTATAAGGATTAGTATCATCGTCCCACATCCAACCAGTCGCAAATTCTTTTTTATCTATAATACTGTCATCAAAATATAAATTCTTAAATGTAGAATTCCCTTCAGATTTTATTTTTTGAAATGCTTGTTGAAGTTGTGATGATGTCAATAATGGGTCAGCCCCAAGTTTTATGTATAAATTATTTTCTGAATCTTTATAAAATTGAGTCTTAAATAAATAATCATAACCAAGAACACTTAATGCTGAATATGTTGTAAAAATCTTTAATGTGGAAGCAGGATGTAATAATTTATTTTGATTTTGTTCATAAATAACATTACCTGACTCCGCATCACGAATTGATATTGCAAGAGTTGCAGTTTCATTTAGATTTGAACTTTTTATAAGTTTTTCCAATTTACCTACAGAAAATGCAAAACTACTATTTATACTAAACATAAAAATCATTGTTAAAACTAATATTTTGAATAGATTTTTCATTATTTCTCCATTAACTTGTATTCTTTTTTTGTATCTTTTAATATTGGCATTTGTTTTCTATATTGATGCATTTCTTCCGTATCAATTTTAGCAAACAATACTTTTTCTTCTCTATCAAGCCTAGCAATAACTCTGCCCTTATAATCACAAACTTGAGAATTGCCTGAAAAATCAAATGATTCATTTATTTTTCCTGTTAAACAACAAGAAATAAAATAACATTGATTTTCTATTGCTCTGGCTTTTGATAATGTAATATATTCATCTGTATATGCTTTAGGCCAAGCAGCCATATTAACAATTATATCAGCCCCATTAAAAGCATATTTCCTAAACATTTCAGGAAATCTCACATCATAACATATAGATATACCTATTTTCCCAATATCTGTATTTACCAAAAGAGAATAATCACCCTGTTCTAAAAAAGACCCCTCAGACTGACCTCTATGTGAAAACAAATGATATTTATCATAAGTTGCAATTAAATTACTATTTCTATCAAAAATCAAACAAGTATTTCTATCTTTTTCATTATCTTTTCGCAAAACAGCACTACCACCAATTATATTAGCATTATATCTCACTGCTATTTCTCTTAAGAATTTATATGTTTTTGATTCAAATAAGTACTCTGAACTTGCATTAAAAGCAGAACAATCCCATCCAATAGTCCACAATTCAGGTAAAACAATCAAGTCACAAGATTTTACACAACTATTTTCAAGAAGCTGCTGAACCTTTAAAATATTTCTATCTATATCCCCCGCAATTGCTTCCAACTGCACAATAAGAGTTTTGATTTTCATATTCAAATTGTATTACAAAATGGCAATGTTATCAAACTCAAAATGTTTAATTAAATCATACTTTTTATATTCTTAGATAACTGTTCTAAACCTTCTATTGCTGCTTTTTGACTTGATAATGTTTGCGGAAGTTCTGTTTGAGCAAATTTTTCCAACTCGGCAATATTTTTAGATAATGCTTCACTAACACTTTTTTGTACTGAAGCCATATCGGAAGAAAGGGACGATGCTGCTTTTCCAGCTGTCTTTGCAACTGTTTTCTTTGACAAATTACCTAATATACTTTTACCGATATTCATATACATTTGCTCCAATAATATAAAAACAAAAAGTATAGAATTATTGCTCATTTTCTATTTCGCAAAATAAAAAGCCAAATCTTCATATACAGTTTGTTCCTTTATATATGATTCTATCATTTTCTTAGATATTTCTGTTTTTTCAATATCCTTATATATTTCATTTAACAAAATAGAATTACCAATATTAGCCTTTATTAACTGAGTAAGATAATACTGTATACAATCTATTATAAAAGCAGGTTCTAAATTATTTTCTATTTGGTAGGAATAAAGAGTTTGAGCAAAGTCTAAAGCACAATCTTTATCAAATTTAGGATATTGCTCAAAATATTTTTCAAAAAAAGCAACATTATATACACTGTTTTTTGAATCCGCAACATAAAAAGCTTGAGAACGAGATACTATTGTTTGCAGAATATCATCTTTATTATTTGTCAAAAATATAAAAGTAACTTTATCTGATGGTTCTTCTATAGATTTCAACATAGCATTTGCAGCTACTGTTGAAAAACATCCAGTATTAATACCTTTGGGAATCCAATATCTATCTTCATCTTTCTCCTGCGGCAAATTAAATCCGGTAGAAATAAATTCATTATGTTCTTGTATTTCAGAGTAAGAAAGAGTTTTAAATTCCGCATCACAAAAAATAAATACCCTATGATAATCAGAAGAATTTACTAAAGTATCCAATACCATATTTATTTGATCTTCAGAAATAACTGTTTTACTTGAATCTGTCTTGTTATCAATTTTAGAAATTGTCATTATTGCAGGATGCTTATTTCCTCTAATCCAACGACAATTTTGACAATTACAATCTTCCCTTCCGTCTTCAAGACAATTCAAAAGCCTTGCCATTTCCAGAGCCATTGCATATTGTATATAATTATTACTTCCATATAAAATAATCGAATGAAATAACCTATTCTGCTCTATTGCAGTTCTAAAAAAATTACTCAAATACGGATATTTTTTATCTAAAACTTTATTCATACTATCTCAACAATGTAAGTTCCAATAATATTTCACTTGATGCAGACTGTCCTGTTTTTAATTTATACTCTGCATTTATAAGATTTTCTCTTATTTTAAGTAATTTATCAAGAGAGATTTTTCTCAGCTTTTCTTGCATTTTCATTACTACAAACTCATGCAATTTTAGTTTTGAAGCTATATCTTTTGCACTCATTTTCTTTTCATAATTTTTAACAAAAATAAAACGTTGAAAATTGTTTTGTAAAACAGAGAAAATTTCCAAAGGGTGACGTTTCTCTGTTAGTAAATCATATTGTTTTAATGTTTCATTTTTATTACCTTGAATAATTAAATCAGCAAGAATAAAAACATCTTCAGATGATGTACAATATTTCTTTATTGCATCTTGATTTATAGATTTACTAGGATGTATAGCAATTTTTAATTTCTCCAATTCAGAATCTATCAATGTAAGATTAACCCCTAACTGTTCGATTAAAAATGAAACATTATCAGAACTAATAGTTAAGTCTTTTTCTTTTGCCATTTTTAATATTTCTGACTGAAGCTGTTTATCATAACTTCTATATTGTGCAAATTCTCTAACTTGAGAATATTTAGAAAGTGTCTTATATAATTTTTTTCTTGAATCAGGCTTTTTATTTTCATCCCTTGATATTTTACACACAAAAATTATATTAACATTATCACTTAGATTTGAAAGGGCATAGTTAACACTATCAATCTGCTTATCATCAAGACTCATTTTATTACCAATCAAATATTTTTCAATGTTGATAATGGTTAAAGTATTGCCAAACATTAATGGAGCAGATTGAACACAATCCATAAGTGTATTGAAATCAGGATTATCAAAAACCTTATAAGACATAGATATAAAAGAAGCATCAAGAAGCTCATTTTTAAGCTTCTTGATTTCTTTTTCCATTAAATATTCTTCTTGTCCGTAAAATAAAAATACTGCCATTTATTTTAATTTTCAATTAATAGACTTGCACCAATTACTCCTGCTGTATTACCCAGTTCAGCATGAACAACTTCAACAGCAGCACCTTGAATTGGCATAGAACGTTTTTTCAAAGTTTCTTTTATCGGTTGGAATAACAAATCGCCTGCATCAGCAACACCACCACCAATAACAATTTTTTCAGGATTTAATAAATTAACAACACTTGCTAATCCAATACCGATATAATTGCCTATTATTTCAAATATCTTCTTAGCAACTACATCACCTTGTTTAGCTGCTTCACAAACTACATAAGGAGTAATTTCATTTTTTGCAAGTTCTCTATATTTTGTAGACTTTCCGCCTTTTATGTATTCTTCTGCCATTGCAACAATACTTGGACCTGATGCAAAAGCTTCAAGACATCCATGATCACCACATCCGCATAAAGGACCATTCTCCATTTGTAATTTTATATGTCCTATTTCTCCAGCTGCATTACTTGCACCGCGAACAAGTTTTCCATTGACAATTAAACCGGAACCAATACCTGTACCAACAGTAATACAAATCATATTGTTAGCACCCTTACCTGCGCCATAATTTAATTCTGCGAGTGCAGCACACCTTACATCATTATCGACTTTAACAGGTATATTAAATTCTTTTGAAACAATATCTGCAATAGGAATATTAACCCAACCGGGGATATTTGGTGCCAATCTTACAATACCATTGTCACAATCAATCTGTCCGGGAAATCCGAAACCAATACCGTCAATTGTTTCTTTTGCCACTTTTGATTCTTTTATTACGTCCCCAATTGCTTTTATAATATTAGATATAGTATATTCATAACCCATTTCAGCTCTGGTCGGAACTGTATCAGAGTATACAATACTACCATCTTTATCAACCAATGCAACTTTTACATTTGTTCCGCCTACATCTACCCCTATTCTGTACTTTTTTGCCATACCAGCTTCTAACTCCTTAGAAAATTAACTACCTGAAAAAATGATAGCACAAAAACATCTTTTGTTTTGCAAATAATTTAGGTGCTTTTTATAATTAAATCTATATAACTTTGTCAATCAAACCGTACTCTACAGCTTCTTGTGCAGACATATAGTTATCTCTTTCTGTATCTGCATATATTTTTTCTATAGATTGCCCTGTATGTTCCGCTAAAAGAGTATTAAGTTCTTTTTTCATTCTCAGAATTTCTTTAGCTTCAATTTCAATATCTGTAGCTTGACCTTGAGCACCGCCTAAAGGTTGATGAATCATTATCCTTGCACTTGGAAGTGCCATCCTTTTACCTTTTGTTCCGCCTGATAACAAGAATGCACCCATTGAAGCTGCTTCTCCTAAACAAATTGTACAAACATCAGCACGAACATGTTTCATAGTATCATAGATTGCCATACCTGCAGTTATAACACCTCCAGGACTATTAATATACATCATAATATCCTTTTCCGGATTTTCTGCATCTAAAACTAACAATTGTGCAACAATCGAATTAGCCATTTCATCATCAATTTCTTCACCCAAGAAAATAATTCTTTCTCTTAATAATCTTGAGAAAATATCAAAAGACTTTTCTCCTCTTGACGATGCTTCTATAACCGTTGGTATATAACTTAAAACTGTTTTTTTATCCATAACAACCTCGTTCTTAATATGAATATTATAAACCAAAATTGATAAATTCATACAAAATCTGATAAAATATCATCCTAAGGAATTAATAATGATAATTGATAATAATTTAATTGCAAACGATTTTGATTTCATGACGGATTTTAATAGCATAAACAGGCATTTTAATAATCCGATATATCCATCAGGTGTTTATGATAAAGAAAAACCTCAATATAAAAACGGTCCTGAATCCAGCCAATATCCAAACTTAACACTTCCGTGCAAATTATATGATGAATGGGGAAATACTATTCAAGATGGGTATTATATGGTTGTACTGTCTCAAGACATGAAATTTCTTGAACTATACCAAAGCAATAAAATAAAAGCCCGAGTAAGAGTGATAAAACTGATAGAGAAAATGTACACTCAAGAAGAATTAAATGAAGAAACAGAAATAATAGGAAGGCTACGAACAGCTCAAGCAAAGAAAAAATTAAAAAAAATAAAAGAAGCAGAAGAAGAACTTATTGCATTTAAAGAACGCGTTGCTGCAAATTCTTACGCTACAATTGAAGATTCAGGAAAGGGTTACTATATATTAAAATATAATTGCAATGGAAAACAAGCAACTGGATTTATTCAAAAATAAATTTCAAAATTACAATAAAAATGTTATCATTTATTTAAAATAGAAAAAAGGATTGAAAAATGTACAAACCAACAAGAAATGTATATACAATAAGAACTTCACCATATAACGATAATGAAAAGCTTGAAAATCTTTTGAATGAAATGTCTAAAGACGGATGGGAAGTATACTCAATCCAAGAAATAGAAAATGATGAAGGCATTTTCTATAACTGTATATTCATAAAAGAGACAGAAAATGAAGATAATTTATTAAATGAAAATGATGACTTATTAAATTTCAAATCAAGAATAGAAAGGATTATAAATCCTGAACTTGACCCATATGAACTATGCGTTGATATACAAAAGAAAATAAAAGAAAAAAGACAAAAAATTGCACAAGTTAAATCACTAATCGATGAAACATCAGAAGATTCAAGAGCGATTCTAAACGCTGAGATTTCAAAACATATTGATGAACTTGATGATTTAAAAAAGAAACTTTCAAAAGTAATTAATCCTAACATTATGGAACAAAAACTGGGAGAACAAAAACTTACACTTTCTATATCAGAAGAATTAATCGATATTCTTGATAATGACAATGAATACAATATGCTTACACAAATTGTTCTTATAAGACAAAATCTAACAGAAAGCTTAGGTTATATAATTCCAAAAATTAAAATAGAAGTTGATGATACTTTAGATGAAAATGAATTTTCAATAAAAGTAAGAGGCATCCCTGTAATCAATTCAAAAGCATATTATGATTACACTATGTTTTACGAAAATGAACTAAAAATAGAAAAACTTCCTGATAATTCATTTAAAAGCAAAGATACGGTTACAGGTTTAAATACAGTATGGATAAAGGAAGAAAAAGCAAAAGATTTTTGGGCAAAAGGACTTGATGCTACAGACTATATTGCTCATTTAATAGAATATACAGTTACGAAATATATTGATGATATTTTTGACTACTCCGATATAAACAGATATATTGAAATAGTAGGTAATCAAAACCTTTATCTTATTGAAAATATTATTCCTGATTATATGTCTGTTGCAGAATTAAAGTATATTCTTACAAGCCTTATAAAAGAAAAAGTATCAATAAAAGATATTGTATACATATTCGAAAAAATCAATGATTTTGCTGATGAAACTAATAAAGAAGAACTATTAGAAAGAATAAGAGTATCATTAGCAAGACAAATAAGTTCTTCTTTATGCAACAATAATGATAGAAATATATATGCGTATGAGTTATCTGCAAATAGCATCAAATCATTTATTGGAGATAAAAATGTCAATGATGAAGTTATCAGAATTGAAAGTACAAAAATAGAAGAAATTATAACTAATTTAAAAGAAAAAGTAGAACAAAACACACCTGAAGCTAAAGAAATAATATTAATTGCCCCAATGAAGGTAAGACATATTATATACTTAATACTTTCTCAAATGATGCCAAACTTAAGAGTAATAGCAAGAGAAGAACTTTTATTTGAATATCCGTTAAATGTAATAAATACTATATAAAAAATACCTTATTTATTATTATAAAGATTTTGAGCCATACAGCTATTTAAACTACGTCTAAGATTCATCAAACGAACGTTCATCTGGTTCTTTAAATTCTGACATCTTATAGTATCAGCTATTATGTTAAAATCCATATCTGAAAGAGAATTATGTCTAACTGTTGTATGAATATAATCATTTGAGTTATTTGCTTTTTCAGCCTGATTCAAACTAAAATTAATAGGTGAAACTTTCATTTATTTTTCCTTACTTATTTGTATATTATAATATACACAAAACTTTATGAACACTTAATTGCACAACTTAAAAAAAACAATAAAGATTTTTTATTGTTTTAAATCAAACAAAATTTTACATTAATTAATATTTCATCCTAAAATTATATATTTTAGATTTGCAAAAAACATGCTAGCATATAGCAAAGGAGTATTTATGGGTATAGAAGGAATTATTAAGACAGCCAAAGGTGTAGAAAAAGCAGATTTAGTAATAAAAAATGCACAAATTATAAATGTCCTTTCTGAAGAAATATACAAATCAGATATTGCTATAAAAGAAGGAATAATTGCAGGTATAGGCGAAAACTATAAAGGAGAAAATGAGATTGATGCAACTGGAAAATATGTAAGTCCTTCATTTATAGATGGTCACGTACATATTGAAAGTTCAATGCTATTACCATCTGAATTCGCAAAAATGGTAGTTCCTACAGGCACAACAACAATCGTTGCAGATCCGCATGAAATATCAAACGTAATTGGTCTTCACGGAATAAGTTTTATGCGTGAAGCATCTAAAAATTTACCATTAGATATATATATGACTCTTCCATCTTGCGTACCGGCTACTCCATATGAAACGTCAGGTTTTGAATTAAATAGTTATGATTTATCACTTTTAATCGATAGTCCTTGGGTTTTAGGGCTTGCTGAAATGATGAATTATCCGGGTGTTGTAAATATGGATAAGGAAGTTCTATCTAAAATAAAACTCGCTCTTGAAAAAAGAAAAAGAATAGATGGTCACGCCCCATATCTATCTGGTAAAGATTTATGCGCTTATGTTGCAGCAGGTGTGTCATCAGATCATGAATGTACCAACGCATCTGAAGCAATTGAAAAATTAAGGCTAGGAATGTATTTAATGGTAAGAGAAGGCAGTGCAGCTAAAGATTTAGATGCATTAATTCCTGTATTAAAAAAATTTCCGACAAGAAAATGCATTTTTGTAACAGATGACCGTTATCCATCTGCATTAAAGGAACACATAAATATGATGGTAAGAAGAGCGGTTGAAAAAGGCATAAATCCGATCAAAGCAATCCAAATGGCAAGTATAAATACAGCAGAATATTTTGGATTAAAAAATCTTGGAGCAATAGCACCGGGATATAAGGCTGATTTGTTATTACTAGATAATTTAGAGACTTTTAAACCACAAACCGTAATAAAAAATGGAAATATTGTTGCTCAAAACGGCAAAATTACTATTAATATTGATAGTAGAAATATTTCTTCACTCAGAGGCACAGTCAATATAAGATGGCTAGAGAAAGAAGATATTAAGATTAAAGCACTATCAAATAAAGTAAAAACAATTGAAGTAACAGATGGACAATTAGTAACCAAATGCGTTGAAGAAGAAATAAATATTCAAGATGGATATGCACAAAGTAATATTGATGAAGATGTCTTAAAAATTCTTGTAATTGAAAGACATAAAGCAAGTGGTAATATAGGAAAAGGATTTGTCAAAGGTTTCGGACTAAAATCAGGCGCTATTGCATCAACTGTTGCACACGATTCACATAATATGATTGTAATCGGAACAAATGATGATGATATGTTCAAAGCAATTAAAGAACTTGTTAAATCTCAAGGCGGAAAAGTAATAGTAAAAGATGGAGAAGTTCTAGCAAAGCTTGAACTTCCTATAGCAGGTATTATGTCTGAAGAAAGTTCAGATATAGTTATAAGGAAAAGCGAAGAATTAAAAAATGCCGAGAAACTTATCGGCTGCTCATTGCAAGAACCATTTATGACAATGGCATTTCTTTCTTTATCTGTAATTCCGGAACTAAAACTTACGGATAAAGGATTAATGGATGTGATCAATAATAACTTTATAGAATTATTCAAAAAAAATAGCTGATATTAATCAGCTATTTTTTATTCTTAATTTATGTTAATCAGTATTAGCAATTGCAATTTGCTTTAAATTTTCAATTCCATACTTTTCAAGCTCTGTTTGAATTACTGTTTTTATTGCGTCGTCTGATGAACCAATTGCACTATTAAAAGTATTTACAGTATCGTCCTCAAACTTTCCATTCATATCTTTTCTTGTGGATACCATTACTTTATAAGGATC
This sequence comes from Candidatus Gastranaerophilales bacterium, assembly GCA_944322895.1. Lineage (GTDB taxonomy): Bacteria > Cyanobacteriota > Vampirovibrionia > Gastranaerophilales > Gastranaerophilaceae > Avigastranaerophilus. Next base: position 4,153 of record CALUQL010000005.1, on the reverse strand, counting down.
TTTTTTGTCCGCAGAAATTGAAACTTGAAGATTTTCTCCTTCACTATCTTTTACTAAAAAGACACAGTTCAAAATATTTGAAGAATTAGACAACATTGTATTAATATATTTCTCTTTGGTGTCATTTTCAGACATTGTTTTACTTGTTGGTAATGGAACATAAACAGGCTTGCCAAACTGAACTTTTCCATTTTGAATCGTCATCTTTCTTCTGTCTGCAACTATTGCTCCATTATCCCCAAATGTTAACTGATTTGTTGTTGTAACTATAGGCTTGTTTAAATAGCCTTGTGTATTAATTGCATTTAACATATCCTCGGGATTAGACGTTTTTTTATCTTTTTCCGCAGATAATTTAACTTCATTTGGGCTTATACTACTTTCTTTTACAGCATTTGGATTTACTGTATAAGAATATACTCCATCTGTACCAATCATATTCATACCATACTCCAATTTAAATATTACTTACATATTTTATAAAAAAAAATATATTATAATAATTGCCCCCAAAATAATAATATTTACCTAGTTTTAATAATTATAGAAAAATTAATGCTTCCCAAAATAAATTTATTATATAAAGCTACAGAATTATTTATTAATTAAAAATATTTCATTCTTCAAATAAGCGTCCATCAAATGTCTATCAAAACCTAATACATTATAGAATGTATTTAGTGACAGACAACTACCTATTAAAATATAAATAATTGAAATTATTAATAATATTTTATATATTTTTATAGTTTTTTCACCAAAAGAGAATCTATTATTAGCAAATAAAATAAATAATAAAGGCAGCATAGGAATCAAATATCTCCCCTGGAAACCATTAATTATTTGAGCATTTGGATTTGACCAATAAATTAAAAGAGTATATTGAATTATAAAATACGAAGCCAAAATAATTAATAGTGCGGTTATTCTAAACTTAAATGATATTTTTTCTTTAATAAAAATAATCATTGATATAAAAGACATAAAACCCAATACATAAACATCAGGACGCAAAAATATATGTAACCACCCTAAAACACCTATAGTTTGTTTAAAATAGTTTACAATATTTAGCAAACTAGTAATACAAATTTTTTGAAAGACAACCATTGGATATTTAAATATATATAAAAAATCATTAATTACAGGATATTTTGAATTTAAATTGTTGGAATTTATAGCTATCCAATACTGACAAATAAAAAATGAAACCAAAATTAATATAACTATATATAAATATTTTTTAAACCGAAATTCTTTTGAAAAAGTAGGTAAAAGCAACAATAAAAATAAATAAAAAACCAATCCTTTACACATTGCACAAATACAAGATAATATACTAAGTATTATAAAATCTTTCTTGGTAATTTCATTTTTTAAAAATACAAAGTTAAAAATAAGTGCTAAGAAAAAAAATGCAAAAGCATTATTAAACGAATCAGCACTATAACTCATACCCTGAAAGAGAGCCATTGGCAACAATGCAATATACATAAAGGGATATTTTAAAATCGGAGTAATTCTTATAGCAACTGCTGAAAGAAAAATATACAAAAATAAATTAAAAAAACGTCCTAAATAAAATAATATATTACCATCTTGTGTAAATAAACTGCCTATTTTTATACCAAGTGCGGGCACAATATACATAATTGCTGAATTACGAGAAGCTGCGTGAAATTGAGTCTTTTCTCTTTGCATACAGTTATATTTATTATCAGAATTTTCTTTAATATAACTTGATTTATCAATATTCAGAAAATATTTATCATAATCAGTATATTGCACAGGAGTTTTACTATAAAATATAAACTCTGCAACTTCACATGTCCTAAGCAAATGATGAGGTTCATCAGGCACTTCAAATGGTGGTGTTTTAAATATAAATATACTTCCAAATATAAAAGCTAAAATAACAAATATTACTTCGGGGCGTTCTAAGATTTTATTTATTGTTAAAATAAATCTTCTCTGCATTCCTACTACCTTTATATCAATTTATTATTGGAGCGTTAATAATAAAAGTAACAGGTCCATTGTTTAAAAGATTTATCTGCATATGGGCACCAAAAACTCCTGTTTTAACAGGTATTTCATGTTCTTGCACTTTTGAAATAAAATATTCATACATTCTTTTAGCTTCATCTGGCTTCATTGCATTATCAAAACTTGGACGAGTTCCCTTTTTTATATCTGCACATAAAGTAAACTGAGAAACTATTAGCATTTCCCCATTAATATCTTTTATAGAAAGATTCATCTTTTCATTTTCGTCGGGAAAACATCTTAATGCACAAAGTTTATTAGCAAGCCAATCAGCTTGTTCTTTTGTATCATTCTTTTCCGCACCAAATAGAACTAAATAACCCCTATCTATTGAACTAAATAATTCATTTTCAATAGTAACGGAAGCATTATCGACTCTTTGAACTACAAGTTTCATTACTTAACCGCAATTACTTCTATTTCCGCTAAAGCACCTTTCGGCAATTCTTTTGCAGCAACGCAAGAACGAGCAGGCTTTGATACAAAAGCTTTTTCATATAAAGAATTAAATACTGCAAAATCTTTCATTTCTGCAATAAAACAAGTTGTTTTTACGACATCTTCAAAACCGTATCCTGCAGCTTCAAGTAAGCCTTTTATATTCTTTAGTATCTGATTTGTTTGTTCTTCAATTGTTCCACCAATAAACTCATTAGTTTCGGGATTAATTGCAATCTGACCTGAACAATATAATGTATTTCCGCACTGATAAGCTTGTGAATAAGGTCCTATTGCTTTGGGAGCCTTATCTGTTGAGATAATTTTATTCATTATCAATATCTCCTAACTTATTTTGTATAGCTTGTTCTACATTTTCATTCATTGTTTCTTCACTGTATGAATCCTTAGTATCAGTAACAACAATTTTATTTACAGCCATTACAGAATCATTTTCCATTAAGTTTTGAATTCTAACACCTGTTGCAGGTCTGCCTTGTCGTGATACATCACTTGCCTTAATTCTTGAAACTATACCGTTTTGAGTAACAACCATAATTTCATCATCTTCTTCTACAACAGTTAAAGCAACCAATCTTGATGAAGCTGTTTTAAATTTAGTAGCTATTAAACCAATACCGCCTCTGTTTTGAGGTCTAAATTCTGACATTTTTGAACGTTTACCAAATCCGTCAGATGTTACAACCAATAAATCAGCATCAAAGTTTCTTGGTATAATATCGCAGCCAATAATTGTATCTGCTGTTCTCAATTTCATTGAATTTACACCTCTTGCGCTTCTGCCCAAAGGTCTTAAATCATCAATAGCAAATCTTATTGCCATACCACAGCTTGTAGCAATAAATACTTCATCAGAATTATTTGCTTGTTTTACCCAATTCAAGCTGTCACCTTCTTCAAGTCCTATAGCGATTATGCCGTTCTTTCTTATTGAAGCAAAGTTATCCAAACCAATTCTCTTTATATAACCTTTCTTAGTTAGCATAATAAGATTTGAATTAGGATCAAAGTTTGATACAGGAACAACTGCCGTTATTTGTTCATCTTGTTCAAGTGGCAATACATTTATTATAGGAAGACCTTTTGCTTGTCTTGATCCTTCAGGGAAATCATATACATTCAAGCTATAAACTGTACCTTTACTTGAGAAGAATAATACTTTATCATGCATCATTGCAGTAAAGAAATGTCCGACATCATCATCTTCTTTTGTCTTAATTCCGCCTTTACCTCTTGTTGCGCGGTTTTGACGTTCAAATACATCTAAAGAAATACGTTTAATATAACCTTGACGAGTTATAAATACTGCCATTGGTATATTTGGAGTCAAATCTTCTATTGTCATTTCATCAGCTTCAGGAAGAATTTGAGTTTTTCTGTCATCTCCATATTTTTCTTTATCTTCATTTAACTCTTGTTTTATCAAGTTTAGAACTTTATTTCTATCAGCAAGTAATTCTTCATATTCTTGAATTTTCTTTTTCAATTCTTCATATTCAGCCTTAATTTTATCTTGTTCCAAGCCTGTTAAACGTCTTAATTGCATTTCCAAAATAGCATTGGCCTGATCAACATCAAGACCAAATTTGGACATAAGACCTATTCTTGCTTCATCTGCAGTTTTAGATTTTTTAATTAACTCAATAAC
>CALUQL010000004.1 GCA_944322895.1 Candidatus Gastranaerophilales bacterium | reverse complement strand
TTTTCTTTTAGCTTGTATAATAATACTGCAGCTTCAGCTCTGTTTAAGTTTTTATTTGGTAATAATTTGTCAGCATCAGGATAATTTACGTAAATGCCAAGATCAATTGTTTTGGCATATTGCAATTTTGCCCAAGCTGGAACAGCGTTTTTATCAGTAAAAGCATTTAAAGATTTTACATCACCTTTAAAATCCTTTGTAATATGACTTATAACAGAAGCTGCTTCTGATTTAGTCATAATTCTATCAGGTTTGAATGTGCCATCATTATAGCCATAAATTAAACCTAATTTATGTGATAACAATATGTTTCCATAGTCAGCTCTTGAAGAAACTACATCTGAGAATGGGTTTGTTTCAGATAAAGTTGTCATTCTGTGGCCTAATGTTTTTAGTAATGCAGAATTAAAATCTGATCTTGAAACTTCTTTTTCAGGGTAGAAAGCTTCTTTGTCTAATAAAGGAAGAACCCCGTCACTAACAACTGCTGAAATTTCTTTGTTAGCCCAATAATCAGCAGGAACATCGCTGTATACAGCAGCATTTGCTGGATTGAAAGCTAACATCATGAAAAATACAGCAAGCATGGCTAAAATCTTTTTCATTTTTCTCTCCATATTTTTAGTAAAACTAAACTAATCATTCAAATTATATAATAATAAAAACATTAATGCAATAATTATTTGGCAAAACCATTGCAATTGTTGATGATTCCTTGTACTGTGCTTAAAAAGTAAAAGTGTTATAAAAATGTAATTTACAAATTATTTTTTTTTGTTTTATAATAATCAAAGATGCACTTGTAGCTCAGTTGGTAGAGCAGTTGACTCTTAATCAATTGGTCGAGAGTTCGAGTCTCTCCAAGTGCATTTGTTTGTAAGTTGACAATTAATGTCTCTTATTATAGATTGTATTTATTGAAACTTGAAAATTAAATATGGGCGTGTGGCGAAATTGGTAGACGCACTTGACTTAGGATCAAGCGCCTTCGGCATGGGAGTTCGAGTCTCTTCACGCCCAGATTATGTCGTAAAATTAAAATAATAATAAAATCCTGTAAAATCAATGCTTTACAGGATTTATTTGTTCATTACTGCAAAATAATAGTTTTTATCGTCTCTCGAAATTATTGCTATTATTGCGTTTCATGAGTTCGACTCCCCTCAAGACATCTTCCATATCATTTTCTTTGCAATATGCCTCGAAAGCCCAACGTGCAAGAAGATTGTAGAGTTTCGATTTTCTTTCCTCGATTTCTTCTGGTGATGCTTGTTCAGTTGACATTTTGATAATGTAACCGTGTTTCTTTGTCATAGTTTTCTCCTTTCTTGTTAATGTACATAAATACGCATAAATATAACCTTTATGCTATAATAAGCTTAAAGAGGAAAGGCATGAAAAAAGAATTAATTGTTAAACTAAGAAAGACTTTTGAAGAAGCAGCTTTTGACTACCAAGGCATTGAATGTTGGTCAGCAAGAGAATTACAAATCTTGCTAAATTATACTGAATGGCGTAATTTTGAAAATGTTATAAATAAAGCTAAAGAATCTTGTAAAACTGCTAAACAAGATGTTTTTAATCATTTTGTTGACGTCAACAAAACGATTAAAATGCCTAAAAATGCAGAAAAAGAAATTTCCGATATTTTGCTTACCAGATATGCTTGTTATTTAATTGCACAAAATGGTGACCCTAAGAAAGAAGAAATAGCATTTGCACAAAGTTATTTTGCAATACAAACAAGAAAACAAGAAATCCTTGAAGAACGCATTCTATTAGCAGAAAGATTGGAAGCAAGAGAAAAACTTACAGCAACAGAAACTGAATTGTCGCAATTAATCTACGAAAAGGGTGTTGATAATAAAGGCTTTGCCAAAATAAGGAGTAAAGGAGATTGTGCTCTATTCGGTGGTCATAATACTGCTGAAATGAAAAGGAAATTAGGAATTCCTGACAATCGTCCTTTGGCAGATTTTTTACCAACTATTACAATTAAAGCAAAGGATTTAGCAACTGAAATTACGAATTTTAATGTAAAGAAAAATAATAATTTATATGGCGAAAAAGCTATTACAGATGAACATGTTAAAAATAATAAAGAAGTAAGAGAGTTGTTAGGCAAAAGTGGAATTAAACCCGAAGAATTGCCTCCAGAAGAAGACATTAAAAAACTTGCTAGAAGAGTTAAAACAAATGAGAAAGAAATTGCAAAATCTAACTCATTTGGAAAAATATCTAAAAAAGACTAGTTTATTAAGATATACTTTTTATATTTTTTAATAGCAGAGACAAATACAATATCTAATAACGAATCAATAAATTGTTGAAGTAAAAAGTTCGAGTGTAGCGACGTTATCTCCACCATATTATTAAAAGACAATAACTTTAGTTATTGTCTTTTTTATTTTGTAGAAAAAGAGACGAGAATTCCACAAAACGGAGTTTTGTATAGAGTTCGGAGTGAGTTAATAAAGTTGGAAATTATTTAGTTATTCTGTATGTAATTTACATTTTGCAAAATCTATTCTTTGATTTTCTTTATTATTGTTTTTGCTTTCTTGTAGTAGTTATTTGCTTCTTTTTCATTTTGAACAAGATTTTCTAAATTACCATAAGTATTATAAAGTTCGTAGAATTCAAAAGAGTCCTCAGGTATTGTTTTTTGATAACTTTCTAATGCTTTGTCTAAAAAGATTTTAGCTTCTTTAGTTTTACCTTCAGTGATTTTAATTTCAGCTGCTTTTCTTAAAAATTTACCGTAGAGTTTAGGTGTGTATTCTTTTACAGGTTCAATTTTGTTTAATGCTTCTTGAATATAGGTATTTGCTTCATTATATTTACCCAATTCTTTGTATAAATCAATTTGTTTTTCTATTAAGCAGAGAGATAATAGAGAATTATCGGGTAATGAATTATAAAATCTATTCATTTTTTTTGCGTGTAGATTGAATTTTAATAGTTTTTTTTGATCTTTATAAAGATCTATAAATTGTTGAGTTATATTTGTTTTTTGATATTCTTTTCCATATTTTGATATTAATTTTTTATTTTTCTTCAATAATGTTAAAGCTTTATCAAAATCCTTTATATCTAATAAATATTGTGTTTTATTGATATTAAATAATATTTCTAACTCGGGATTTGAGTTTTGGTATTTTTTAAGAATATCTTCTGCTTTATTTAATTCTTCATTGAAAAGAGATATATTTTGTTCATTTTGATATAACATTGACATCAAAAGATGATATTCAAACATTTCCATATCTTGGTTTGTTTCATTTTTCAATATTTTGTCATGGTATTTATCCAAGAATGCTTTTGCTACTTTATTGTTTCTCAAATTTAAATATAATTTGGCGTAGGCTTTATATGCACAAAGACTTTGTTGTTCGCTTCCTATGGCTTCAGATAAATATTTTAATGCTTCAAAATATTCTTCAATATTTGAGTAATAATCTGCATAACTATATAAGATATTACTTTTAAGATCTAAGTTTTTATTATTTTTTTTATATATTTCATAAGCCTTATCCAAGTCTTTTTTTGCAAGTTCTGGCATTATAAGCTCTGTATAGTATCTTGCTCTTGCAACGTATGCGAAGCCTGTTTGAGGGTGGTTCTCCCCATTGTATTTAATTGAAGCATTTATTAAGTAGTTTACTGTTTTTAATGCTGTATTATATTCTTGTAAATCTCTTTGTTTATAAAAAAGCTTCTCAACTTCATCTAAATATTGAGTTGATAAATTATCCATTTTCATTTCTTTGACAAATCCACTAATTTCTTTGTTAGTAAAATTGTTCTCTGCATATATAGGTAGTATTGTTGAAACTAATACAATGGTTAGTATAAATATCTTTTTATTGAATTTAAAATATTTTGACTGCATAAGTTCTCCTTAGTTAAAAAAATCAACAAAATAATATAATAATTATAAGTTCCCAAAAGTGTGAAATTGTAACTGTCTTGTGAATATAAAATAAAGCGTTTATTTTAAAAATTTTATAGTTTATTCTTGCTTAAGTCAAATTGGCAAAAAAAATCATGTTTGGATTTATAAAATGAATATGTTTATATGATTATTTTATAAACTATTAGGCTGAGTTTTATTGCCTAAAAATGAAATTTAACATATAATTCTGTTAAGAGTGGAAAAGTATTGAATTAATATAAGTTTAAGTGAGGTACAAATGAATATTAGAAAAAATTTAGCAGCAATATTCTTATCTCTATCATTGTTGTTAATTGGTGTATCTGGTGCTTTTGCAAAAGAATATACTGATATACCTGATGATTATTGGGCTGCGGAAGAAATTGAAGATGTTGTAACAAAAAATATTGTCCCATTGTACGGAGATAATACATATAGACCATTGGATTCCGTAACAAGAGTGGATTGGACTGAATGGCTTTTAAGAGCTTTAGGTTTGTCTCAAGCACCTATTACATCCGAGCCTAATTATTCGGATGTTACACAAGAGACATTTGGTTATCCTTCAATTGCAAGATCTGATCAATTTGGTTTGATTTATGGTTATACAGATGGTGAATTTAAACCTCAAAGATTTATTACTAAGGTTGAGACTGCTTCTATAATGAGCCATATAACAAAAGATACAGAAGTTGATACATCTGTTTTGAATCAGTTCGCTGATGCTAAAGAAGTACCAAATTGGGGTATTATTCCATTCTCAAAAGCGATTAAATATGGGTTGTATATTAATTATCCATTGGAAACAGAGTTGAATCCGAATAGAGAGTTAAACAGAGCAGAAGCTGCTGTTCTTCTTGCTCGCTTGATGAAAGCCTTGGATTTAGTTGATTCTAATTACAAAGCTGAAGAACCAATAGAAGAGGCGGTTCCGGCTGAACCTCAAGAATATATTTTGTCTGTTGAACATTTAGAAAATTATGGTAAAGCTGTTGTTGATAGGGTTAACATTACAAATTTAAGAAGAATTATTTTGGCTAAAAATGTATTCAAGGTTTCTTTCTTGGAAAAGTTTAATTCAACAAAAGCTCAAATAGGTGATGTTGTTCCTTTCTATTTTAAAAAGGATGTTGTGACTAAAGAAGGTACTTTAATTATTCCAGCAAATACAAAATTGTATGCAACAATTGAAGAACTTAGAGATAAAAAATGGGTTAACAAGAATGCAGAGGTATACCTACACTTCACAAAAATGGTATTCCCAAATGGTCATGAATATCCATTTATTGCAAGAGTTCTAAACAATCAAGAAGGTGTATTAAGTGAAAATAAATGGTTAAAACCATTAGAATACACTGTTGCTGGTGCTGCTATTGGTGGTGCAGCTATAGGTCTTCCAATTGGTGCTGCTAATGATAGATCTGGTGATGGTATGGCAATTGGTTTCCCAGTTGGTGCTGGTGTTGGTCTTGCTACTGGTTGGTTAACACCTGGTGTAAACTTCAAGGCTGGCGAAGGTGAAGATGTTCTTGTTGAATTAAAGGTTGATTGTAGTTTGTATAATGATTATGTTCAACAATATTCAAATACAACAACTACTATTATCGATAAGCCTGTTGCACCAGGAACTGTTCCGCAAACGAGTGAAGCGCCTCAACAATTTGCTCAATAGTAATTCATTGAATTATTTATAAAAGAAAAACCCTTGAATTATTTCAAGGGTTTTTCTTGTAAAACATTGTGATTCAATTTATAATAGCAATATGAATGATCTAGAATTGTATTTTAAGGATTTAACTTCTAAAGATAAAAATAAGGCGCAAGAAGCTGCCTGTTATTTAGTTAATAATGGAGATGTTAAATTATTTGAAATGCTTGTTGCAAAATCTGATTATCTTTTTGATTTTATTAGAAATAATATTTATAAATATATAGAAGCTGCAGTATCTAAAGATAACTATTTGAATATTTTAAAGTTTTTTGATGTTTATTCTGTATATTATGATGATTTATTTGCAAGTATTTTAGCAAAACATGCTACGCAAGATTTGACTGATGAAATTTTTAAAATGCTTGAAAAAGGATCTGAATCACAAAAAATATATGCTGCAAAGTATTTTTCTTATATTCCTGATACTGTTGCATTAGAGTTATTGAGTAAGTATGCTTTTTCAGATAATGAATTATTAAGTTATAATGCAGCTGAAGCCCTTGGGCAGATGCAAGATGATATATCTTTTGATATTGCTTTGAGTACGTTAGAATCGGATGATGATTTTGAAAAATTAAAAGCAGTTAAATTCTTTTCCGCTTATGGTAGAAATTATCCTCTTGATGCAATATTTAAGGCGATGAAAACATCAAAAATGCCCGAAAATATTGCAGGACAAATTCCTTATATGGATAGCCTTTTGAATTTATTATCTTCTTCATATATGAGCGATACTCTTATTGCTATAGATAACATTTTAAGTGGTTTTGGAGAAATTCTTCCTCTTTCTGATATTTTTCAATTTGAACTTTTTGAAGTTATAGAATTTCTAATAAATACCAATAAGGTAGAAAATGTTAATTCCAGTAAAATTGCCGAAATTTTGCTAAGTGCATATTCTAAGTTTAGTATGTTTTGTGAAAACCAAGAATATATTTTTGATGAAAGTAAAGATACTAAATATGAAATTTCTTCTGTGTTAAAGTTATTGCAGGTTCAAGGTGATGATTTTTGGAAATTACAAAAAACTTTTGTTTTAAATGAACTGAAAAAATCAAAAGATAATATCCATTCTGTTCTTCCTGTGATTGTAGAATATAATTTAAGAGAAGCGATTCCTGATTTAAAATTATTATTGGAGTCTGATGATGAAACTATATTATGTGAGGTCTTAACTGCTTTGAATTCTTTGAATTCACTTGAAGGAATTAATTTTGATAAAATCATTGCAGAAATTAAAAATCCAAATATTAAAGCTGTTATTGAAAATATAAAGCCTAAGTTTAAAACTTAGGCTTTATATTTTCTTTGTATTTTTATTATTCGTAATTTAGAAAACAATTTTGCTGAAATCTGCAAGTTTTGCAAACTTTTGCTTTATTGAGTATAGTAAGTTCAACCTGTTTTGCTTTATGTTTTCATCTTTATCCATTACTAAGACTTTATCAAAAAATTCTGTGATGAATGGAATTATTTTGACTAATTTTTCTTCTAATTGATTATAATCAAGTGTATTTTCATTTATATTTTTTGCTTCATTATATAAGTCTTTTTCTGCTTGTATTACAAATAAATCTTCTTTTACAGCTGTAAAATCATTCTCTGTTTTTATAAGTCTTATAATTCTGTTGATACTTTCATGGAATTGTGAATATGTTTCTTTATTAACAATGTCTGAAACAATATCAAGTCTGACTGTTAAATCTTTTAAATCTGAAAGTACGTCTTTTCCTGATATACAAGCTTCAAGAATATCATGTTTGTATTTATCAGATAACAAAATAATTAATCTTTGTTCCATAAAACTCTTTACTGTTTCAAATAATTTATTTTTATCTTCAATTTGAACAGGTAGAAGTTCAATAGTTTGTTTTAGTAATTGTGTAAGATTAATCTTTAAGTCTTTATTTAAAATTGTTTTTAAGATTCCAAGCGTTGCGCGTCTTACACCTAATGGGTCTTGTGAACCTGATATTTTCTTTCCGTCAGCAAATACTGTCACAACGGTATCTATTTTATCTGCAATACCAACAACCTGACCTTCAATACTTTCTGCTACTTCAGAATCTGCATTCAAAGGGAAATAGTGTTCCATTATACCTTTTGAAACTTCTTTAGTTTCTCCGCTTCTTAGAGCATAGTCGGCTCCTATATATCCTTGAAGTTCCGTAAACTCAAATACAAGCTTTGTTACCAAATCTGCTTTACAAAGAAGTGCGGTTCTTTCTATTGTTTGTGTTGGTATGTTTAATTCTTTTGCTATACTTTTTGATAATTGGCAAATTCTTTGTGTTTTATCATATACAGAACCGAATCCTTTTTGGAAGGTAACGCCCTTTAGAGCTTCTAAATATGCTAAAAGCGGTTTTTGTGTGTCTTCTTGTACGAAGAAAATAGCATCTTCAAGTCTTGCCTTAACTACTCTTTCGTTACCTGCTTTTATATTTTCAAATGTATCTCCAACATAATTGCTTATTGTTATAAATTTATTTAATAACTTTCCTTCTTTATATAATGGGAAATATCTTTGATGTACTGCCATTACTGTAACTACAACTTTTTCAGGAATTTGAAGATATTTTTCTTCAAATGAACATATTACGGGTATTGGCCATTCTGTTATAAAAGTTACTTCATCCAGTAAATCTTCATCAATTGCAATGTCAGCTCCAATTTCTTTTGCTTTTTCTTTTGCAAGTTTTACTATAGTTTCTTTCCTTTTTTGAACATCCGCTATAACATTTGCCGATTCTAAAACTGCCAAATATTCATCAGGATTTTTTATTTCAATTTCTGTTTTGGAAAATCTGTGTCCTCTTGTAATGTTTGAAGATTTTATATTTGCTATTTCAATTTCAACTTTTTCTTCATTAAATAAAGAAACTATCCATCTTATAGGACGTTGGAATTTTATATCTAAATCAGCCCATCTCATAAAGTGTGTGCCTTTTAACTTTAGAATAATATTAGGTACTGCTGATTTAAGAAGTTCTTTTGTATCTTTACCTTTTTGCTCAATTTTGGCCCATACATAATTATCTTGTTTATATAATTTTTCAGGATTAATACCGTTTTTATTTGCAAAACCAATTGCGGCATTTGTTAAATTCCCGTTTTCATCATATGCTATATTAGCAATAGGACCTTTTATAGTTTTTTCAATATCCTCTTGCTTTTCTGCTATATTTTCTATTATTACGGCTAAACGTCTTGGTGTTGCATATACTTTTATATCTGAAAACTTTATTTCATTTTCTTCTAATGTTTTTGAAAATTCAATTTTTAATTGTTCCATTGCTGAAGGAATAAATTTGTATGCAAGTTCTTCTGTTCCTATTTCCAACAAATATTTATTCATAATTTCCCTCTTAATCCTTTATTATTATCTAAATTATATTGCAAAAAGAATATTAGTAAAATGCTCTGATGTTATGTAAATTTAGAAAAAATAAAAAATATTAGAAAATAAGAAGAATATTGTTGCAATTTTTTTTTGTTCCGCATATAATAGTTTTGCAGTTGGGATCGTAGCTCAGTTTGGTTAGAGTGTCTGCCTGTCACGCAGAAGGTCGCGAGTTCGAGCCTCGTCGGTCCCGCCATTTTAAAGACACCTTCGGGTGTCTTTTTATTTTGTTTTATATTTTGTAAGTTTCGAGATTAGAACTCCACTGCGCAAAGACTTATTTGGACGATGTATTAAGCTTTTTTAGCATATTTTTATTTATTTTACGATTCATAAATTATTTTTATGTATTTCTTCAAAAATAATATAATTTGAATGAAATATAATAATTAAAATGCGAAATATGTTAATTTAAAAATGAAAAAAACGTTTTTCGAAACATATACATAACCTTATGAAAACAAAAATTACAAAAGCACGTATTAGACTTAGATTAAATATTTAATGGATAATATGTATACTTTATAAGAAGAAAAAATAATATAGGATTATAAAAATGGCGAATTTAAAGGATCTTCCAGAACAGCTAAAGCCTTATTACAAGGACTTACAAAGAGCAAAATCAAAAACAGAAATTTTGTATGCTTTATCAAAATTATTGCAAGAACAAGAGAAACTTCCTGCAGATGAAAAATCTAAACTTGAGAAAATTATGTCAAATACTCCGATGGGCAGACACAAAAAAGTTAATTCATATAACTTTTAAGTATTATTTAGATTTAATTATGAATAAATATAAATGCTTATATGTTGAAGAATTTTTGAGAATGGGAATAATATATAAAAAAGAGGATTGGTTGTAAGACAAAAACGAGGTATTTATGTTAGCATTAACTGAAGAGCAAATTAAACAAGAAATAGAGGCTATTCTTAGAGATAATCAACAAAATTATCCCAAACTGAGACAATGGTACGTATTTAATCCGAATTGGTTAATTGAAACAATAAAAATTAAAGCTGAAAAGACTAATATGCCATTCTCTCAAATAATGTCTGAGTTAGAAGAAGACAATAATACTTTATCTTAAATATTCATAGAATATAAATAAGCTGTGATATATAATTTATTGATTCGGCTTTATATATCCATACTTCCGCTGCGTAGACATTCTAAATCTAAGGTTATATATTTTATATCCAGAGCTTTTAATTTATTCAAAAAATCTTTTCTATATCTTATGAATTTTTCAATTTCTTCTTGATTAATTTCAATTCTGGCTATATTATCGTGGATTCTAAATCTGCAGTTTGAAAAACCGAAATTTTTTATTATTTCTTCACCTTTTTTTGCTTTTTCTATTAGTTCTTCATTCAATAAAGTGTTATATGGAAACCGTGTTGCCATACAAGGTGAAGACGGTTTCGCATAGTTCTTTATACTTTCTTCTTTTGAAAAATCTATGATTTCTTTTTTTGTAATTCCAAAATCAGCAAATGGGGAATAAATTTCTAATTCTTTCAATGCTTTAAGTCCTGGTCTATATGTTTTTATATCATCTGCATTAGTTCCGTCTATTATAATTTTATTTCCCGCATATTTTTTTAACTCTGAAAAAATAAGTTTTTTACAATGGTAGCATCTATCTTTTGGGTTATTTTTTATTAGGTTATTTTCAAGCGGATAATATTCTATTATTTTTTGTTTTATTCCATAAAAATTGCAAAATTCTTTTGCTTCATTAATTTCTTGTTCTGTTTGAAAAATTGATTTAAATGTAACGGCTATAACATTTAAATCTTTACATAAATATAAAAGTGCACAGCTGTCTATTCCGCCTGAAAAAGCAAGACATAGGCCTTGCTTATCCAGTTCTCTTAAATATTGTTTTAATTTATCAAATTTTTCTTTCATTTAATTTTCAGCTTTTTGTTTATTCATAAAGAAACATAGTAAATACATTATAAAACCAAGTATTAAGATGCCTGATAAATTTGAATATACAGGTTCTATATTGGTCAAAATTGCTGTTTTATTTTGTAATGTTTCAGATATTATGAATATTTGACTTTGAATTTGTGGAATAATTGAATCTTCTATTTTTAATAATGACCATTCAAGTCCATCAGGTTTTGTAGAAGCAAATTTAAATATAAAAGAAGCAAATAATAAAGATAACAAACTAAAGGAAATAGATGCTTTTTTGTAATTGGTTTTCTTTACTGCAAGAATTACTATTCCTGTTATAATACCTTCTATTATACCAATAGGAAGATGGATTATTTGCATTAAACCTGTGAAGTTTGCTATTGAATTTAATGCTATTGTTCCTGATAATAATCCTTCTATTACGACAGCCAATGCTCCTAGTTGTAATGCCAAAATCGAAGATAGTATTGCTCCTATAAATTCTTTATTGTTTTTTGAAAATGGTTTATAAATTAAAGGATATGCTGCGAAACTAGCAAAAGCACCCATATTTATTATGTTACAGCCAAGTGCTAAAAGGCTTCCGTCTGCAAAGAATATTCCTTGAACAAGTAGAATACTACACATTGCAAGAAATCCCGCATAAGGACCAATTAATACGGCAAGTAACATTGCTCCTATTATGTGCCCGCTTGAACCTGTGTGCGGTATTGAAAAATTTATCATTTGCAGAGTAAATACTAAAATAGTTAAAGTTATTGTATATAAGATTTTCTCTTTGTTAAAATCAGTTTTAGCTTTTTTAAAAGCATAATAAGCTGTTATTCCTGCTAACATTATCATAGGAATTCCTGTTGCCGGGCAAATTATTCCATTTCCTAAATGCATAATATCTCCTTTAGTTTATTTCCATAACTCTTAAAATAGGATTTTTATAGGGTCTTTTACCTCTTCCATATCCTACTTTTTCTATAATGATTTTCGCAGGGAGTTGTTCACCTGTATATAATGCTGCAACAATTGCCGCACCTGTTGGGGTTATCATTTCTCCTTCATTATTTGTTATTTTAATTGGAATTTTATACTTTGAAACTATTTCACAAACTGCCGGAACCGGTACTGATAGTGCGCCGTGCTGGCATGTAATGGTTCCTTGTCCTTCTGTTAGTGTTGAAAAATATGTTTTATTCGGGTTCAGATAATCATATAAAACTGCAAAACTTACAATATCCACAATTGAATCAATTGCACCAACTTCATGAAAATGAACTTCTGAAAGATCTTTATTATGAACTTTACTTTCGGCTTCTGCTACTATTCTAAAGATTTTTTTAGCTAAAGTTTTTGCATTTTGATTAATATTTGCTTTGTCAATAATTTTATTTACATCATCCAGATTTCTGTGCTCGTGGTGATGTTCATGGTGGTGCTCGTGATGATTGTGTAAAGGTAAAATAACATCGAAATCTGTAGTTGAGATTGCATTTACCATTTTCTTTGTAATTTTGTATTGGAATTCATTATCAAGTTTCATTGATGAAAGAGCATTATCTAAAATATTTTCGTTATCTATCAAGTCTAATAATGCACCAACAGACATATCACCCGAAATACCCGAATTACATTCAAAATATAAATTCATTTATTTTTCCTTTCAATTAATCTGTTTATTTGACAGGCGCTATATCCCGCATTATAGCCATTATCAATATTTACAACACTCATTCCTTCTGCACAAGAGTTTAACATTGTAAGAAGTGCTGAAAGTCCTTTAAAACTGCTTCCATAACCTACAGAAGTCGGTAGTGCTATAACAGGTATATCTACAAGTCCTGCAATGATTCCTCCTAATGCACCTTCCATTCCGGCTGCTACTATTATTGCATTTGCTTTTTTTATTTCATCAATTTTATCAAAAAGTCTGTGTATGCCTGCAATACCTATATCATAATATTTTTTTACATTGCTTCCGTAAAATTCAGCTGTTTCTGCAGCTTCTTCTGCCACGGGTATATCACCAGTTCCTCCTGTACAAATGGCAATTTCTCCAATTCTTTCGATTTCTTTTTGTATTAGTGTTACAACTCTTCCTTGTTCATTGTATTTGATAATTTCTCCAAATTTATTTTTTAGTATTTCATATTGATTCTTGGAACAACGTGTTCCTATTACATTGGAACCAATATCTTTGAATGATTGGAATATTTTTATTAGTTGCTCATCATTTTTACATTCACAAAAAACAGCTTCTGAGTAACCTCGTCTTTTTACTCTATCTGTATCAAGTTTTGCAAAATCAAGTTCTATATATTTATCCATTATTGGGGTCTTTCTTAATTCTTAATTTTGAAAATAATAATCCTGCCTCAAATAGCATATATGTAGGTGTAAATAGTAATATTTGGCTTATAATATCAGGCGGTGTTAGTATTCCTGCTATAATGAGTATTATTACAACAACATAAGGTCTCATATTTTCAAATGTTTTGTATTCTACAAATCCTGATTTTATTAGAGAATATGTTATGATTGGCATTTGAAACATTAACCCGAAGGATAATGTAAGCCAGAACGATAAGTTAATTATATTTGAAATTCCTAATACTGCGTTTATCTTCTGAGATGTAAAACTCATCCCAAAATCTATAATAAGCGGTAAAATAATGAACAAACAAAAAAATACGCCGAATATAAATAAAGTTGTTGATATGAATACTATTGATTTTATAAATTTTCTTTCGTGTTGATAAAGTGCCGGAGCAAAAAATTTCCATATTTGTCTTGCTATATATGGAAAACAAAGTATTATATCAAGAATAAATGCCAGTTTTATTTGTATTATGAATACTTCTACAGGCGAAAAATAATTAAGAGATATATTATTATCCTTAATTAGTAATTGTATCAGTAAATCTAAGCATTTAGGCGCAATAAAAAGCATCGGAATTATAAATATTCCCAAACAAATAAAACTTTTTAACAACATTTCTCTGAATGCTTCAATATGAGAAATTATATTTTCGTCTTTATCTTCCATATCGCTCATTTTATACGTCTTGCGGTTTATATTCTTCCGGTTTTTCTTGTGCGTCTTCTATTTCATTTTTAAGTTCTTCTGTTTCTTTTTTTATAACGTCTTTTGCTTTTTTATATTCATATGACGCCCTGCCAAGTGCTCTAGCTATTTCCGGAATCCTCTTTCCTCCGAAAAGTAAAATTATAACAACTAAAATTAATATTATTTCTGTTATTCCCAGTGACATTTTATTATTCTCCTTTCTACTATATTATATTTTGTTTTTTTACGGCATAAATTTCTATTGCATCAGTGTTACATGCTTTTTTACAAGCTCCGCAGCCTATACATTTTTCTGCATTAATGTTTGTTCCTTCTTTGGTTATAATTATTGCCCCATATGGGCATGATGTTTGACATAATCCACATTCAGTACAACTTTCTTTTTTTATCATTGCCATTGCTATTCTTGTTTTTTGTTTTTCTTCTATACTGAGCCTTTTTATAGCACCGGTCGGACATACTTGTGAACACTTATTACAGTTTTTATCACAACTTCCGTTTTTATAATCAATGTGAATTGTAGGGAAATCATTATTTGCTTTTACTATAATTTGGGCAGGGCAATTTTCAACACAAAGATTGCAATTATAACATGTATTTATTAATCTTTCTTCGCTTTCTGCTCCTGGGGGTAAAATTATGTCTCTGTATTTTTCTGCAATTTTATCTTTTATTATTATTCCTGTTTTAATCATTGTTCCAAAAACGGCTATGAGCGCTGTACTTATTATTATTTTTCGTCTTTGTATACTAAAATTTATTTGTTCTTTTGGTTCTTTTACGTATTTGATACCACCTTTGGGACATATTTCAATACATTTTAAACATTTTATACAGGTTTCATTATTAACTGTTTTATTTTTTGAATCGATACAGCCAGCTGGGCATTTGCTCTCGCAGTTGCTACAGGAAACACAATTATGTTTCTCTATATAGATTTTATTTCTTGAAAAATTTGATATAAGTCCGAGTATAGTTCCTGCCGGACAAATATTTGTACAAAAAAAACTGTTTTTGAAAAATGTAAGAAAGATTATTGCTAATAATGCAATGAGGCCTACCATTGAAAAAGTAAAAGCTGAACTAAAATAAGTATATGGTTCTATGTATCTTATAAATAATGCACTTCCCCCCAATAAAATGCCTAATGAAATCGCTAATATAAAATATTTTATTGGATAATTTTTTGTATATTTATTTTTTCTTTTTCCTCTAAAAAAGAACATACCTGCCAGTTCTTGAATAATTCCCAATGGGCAGAGTAGAGAGCAGTATATACGTCCGAATAAAACAGTTAATATTATAATTCCTGTAAGTAATGATAATGCAAGAATTGAAAAATCAATAATGCATCTTTGCAATAATGGTAAAATCTGGATATCAAATATTTTTGCAGAATAAAAAACTCCATATATGCCTAAAATAGCCAGTAATAAAACAATAATACCTATTATTAATCTTGTTTTATATACATTTTTCATTAGTTCATACTCTTTTCAACTTCTTTTACTGTTTTGTCTACTTTTTCTAAAAGTTTGGGAATATCAAGGCTTTGCGGGCAGTTTTTATTGCACAAACCGCATTTTATACACTTGTCTGCCCTTGTTGATTCTTCAAGGGCATTATAATTATATACAAACATAAATTTTGCGTTTGGAGCTTTACTTCCTTTATACATATTGTATAAACCAAATATTGCCGGTATATTTATTCCTCTAGGACAAACTTCTAAACAGTATTTGCACGCCGTGCAACTTATTGCTCCCCCTGATTGTATAATCTGTGCAATTTCATATGCTACTCGTTCTTCTTTTTCTGTTATTGCTTTGTAATTCACAAATGTATTAACATTTTCTTTAAGTTGTTGTAAATTGCTCATTCCGCTTAAGATTGTGAATACTCTTTTCTTATTTGCGACCCATCTTAAACCAAATGAAGCTTGTGTATCATTAGGACATTCTTGTTTTAATTTCTCAGCAGCTTTCGTTGGAAGATTGCATAGAACTCCGCCTCTTAAAGGCTCCATAACTATGATAGGAACACCTGCTTTATCTGCTATATCGTATAATTCATCTGCATTAACAACTTCCCAATCAAGATAGTTGATTTGTAATTGGCAAAAATCCCATTTGTGTTCATTTATAACTTCCCTTAGCATTTGAGGGTCGCCATGGAAAGAAAAACCTATATGTTTTACCAAACCATCTTTTTTTAGTTTGACAAGTTCATCGTACATTTTATTATCACGATAATTGTTTATAGTGTTTTTATTAATATTGTGAACCATATAATTGTCAAAATATTTAACTTGACATTTTTTGAGCTGTTCTTCACATAGTCTTCTTGTATCTGTTTGAGTTTTGACGAGATATGCAGGGCATTTATCTGCTAATATAAAACTTTCTCTGGGATATTTTTTTAATACTTCACCAATTGCATTCTCTGACTTTCCATCAACATACATATATGCTGTATCAAAGTAATTTGCACCATGAGACATAGCATACTCTACCATTTTATCAAGTTCAGCCATATCTATCTTTCCATTGAGCATAGGAAGTCTCATACAGCCTAGTGCTATTAATGGAGTATCTGTGTTAGCAAACTTTCTTC
Organism: Candidatus Gastranaerophilales bacterium; assembly: GCA_944322895.1. Lineage (GTDB taxonomy): Bacteria > Cyanobacteriota > Vampirovibrionia > Gastranaerophilales > Gastranaerophilaceae > Avigastranaerophilus. The sequence continues at coordinate 40,263 of CALUQL010000004.1, read as the reverse complement.
TTACTACTTGATCTTTGGATTTTTTTATTTCATTTTTTCCACATCCTGATAATAGTATAGTTCCACCTAGCGTTAATGCAGAATTTATTATGAATGCTCGTCTTTTCATATTATCCCTCTTATAAATTAAAAAGATTTATATATGTTTTACTTAATTTTATCAGAATTTTTATAAGAAGTATATCAGACAATATTCCTTTTTTATTTGAGTTTTATTCTTTATCCCTAAAGAATTTAAGAATATCAGTTATATGTTCATCAACATCAACTTTATTCCAATATTTTATAATTTGACCTTCTTTATCAAGTATAAAAGTTGCTCTGTGTAAATTTTGGAGATGAATATCGTATCCTTCAAATGCTTTTTTTAATTCGTTATTAGAATCAGAAAGTAATATAAAATTTAATTCGTATTTTTTTTGAAAATCTAGATGATCGTTTATATTGTTGTTGCTTACACCTATTATTTGAGCAAATTTTTGAATTTTGTTTATTGCCTCTTGAAATTCTTGAGCCTCTTTTGTGCATACCGGAGTGTCATCTTGAGGGTAGAAATAAACAATTAGATTGTTACCTTTTAATTCGGAAAGTCTAAATTTCTTTTTTTCTCCATTTTTATCAATACCGTCTAATTCTATATCTAAGTAATGCATATTTTCTCCTTTTTTGTTATTCTAATTCCCGTTTTTGCTATTTTCATTCTCTTAGTGTTTAGAATAAAGAGGTATTTCAAGTTCAAGGAAACTTTATTCGTTCGTTTTAGTCTTATACTCTTGAGAGGTAATGAACAAATATGTGATTTTATATTATAATTAGATTAACAAGGAGAGAGTTGTGAAAAAAATTTTAAAAAATACTGCATTAATAACACTTTTATTAGTTATGGTTTGCATCACTTGGACTAGAAGTAATACAGCAATGGCAGAATCCGAAACTGTATTATATGATATGGTATGGAAAATAGTTAATTCAAGATTTTTAGATCAAACAAATAATGGTCAAGATTGGAACAAATGGCGTCATAAATATGACGATAAAATTAAAACTCCAGAAGATGCTTATGTTGCTATAGATACTATGGTCGCCAGCTTGAATGATAAATATACTCGTTTTGTAACCCCAAAAGAGTTTGAAGAAGAAAAGAATATGATTAAAGGTTCTTTATGTGGTATCGGAATTCAAATGGGACTTAGAGATGGAAAAATTTTGGTTATTTCTCCAATAGAAGATACTCCCGGAGAAAAAGCCGGTCTTCTTGCAGAAGATGAAATTCTAGCTATTGATGGTGTGTCTACTAAGGATATGTCAATAGATAAAGCAGCTGATAAAATTAGAGGAAAAAAAGGTACTACGGTTGAGCTTCTTATTAAGAGAAAGGGTGTGCCAAATAAGACATATAAAATTGTCAGAGATGAAATCCAAATAAAATCTATTTCTCAAAAACTGCCCGATAATTTTAAACTGGATGATAGAATAGGTTATATACGTTTGAGCTCATTTATGGGTAGAAATGTAAGTACTGATTTTAAGAATATTATGGAATCTTATAAAAATAAAGAAGGTATAATTATTGACCTTAGAGCTAATACTGGTGGATTATTAACAAATGCTATTGAAATATCTGATTTATTTTTAGATGATGAGATAATAGTAAGTACTGTAGATAGAGATGGTTACAAAGATACTTCTCGTTCATCTAAAAGATATTTTTCAACTCAACCTTTGGTTGTATTAATTAACAAAGGAAGTGCTTCGGCTAGTGAGATTATGTCAGGTGCTTTAAAGGATAACCAAAGAGCAATTCTAATTGGTGAAAATACTTTTGGAAAAGGTTTAGTTCAAGAAGTAAAACCATTGAGTCCATTTGGTGCGGGTCTTAATATTACTGTACAAAAATATTTAACTCCAAATGGTGTGGATATAAATAAAAAAGGAATTGCGCCTGATATTGAAGTGAAAATTACAGAAGAAGATATAAAAGCACAAAATGATGTACAATTGAAAAAAGCACAAGAAGTTTTGTTACAGATGATTCAAAATGAAAAAATGTCTGCTAATCGTTAATATAAAATGCAATTTTATGTCTTTTATAGTATAGCTTAATAAAGCCGGTATATGTAATAATATATCGGCTTCTATTTCATAATGTGTAATTCTTTTATATATTTTTATTAGAATCTATATGAAAATCTGATTCTCTAATACATATGAAGATTTTTAATCTTCAAAATTAAATATTATTAACAATTAATTTTATGGTAAACAATTTGTGCTGCATTCAATACCGGATCTATAGCCGGTGAATATGGTGGAGAATATGGCAAATCTAAGTTCATAAAAGATTCTAATTTCGTTTTACTTAGAATTGCCGGAATTACAGTATTTATTCTTTGATTAACTTCACCTTCTCCAATACCTTGTATACCGAGTATTGTATGAGTATTTCTATCTGCAATTAATTTTAAGGTTAATATTCCATGATTTGGCATGTATCCAGCTTTATCTCTTTTGGTAACTATAGCATATTCGGGTTGAAATCCAAGTTTTAAAGCTTCTTGGTAACTTATTCCGATTATCGAAATTGTAAAATCAAAATATTTAGTAATTGTTGAATTTAAAATACCTTCAAATAAACAATTTCCACCGGCTATATTAATTGCAGCACATCTCCCTTCTTTATTTGCTGTTGAACCCATAGGTACCCAGGTGTATCGGTTTGTTATTAAATTAAAATTATCTGTACAGTCTCCAACAGCGTATACATTGAGCTTTGAAGTTCGCATTGTATTTCCTACTTTTATACTGTTTTTTACGCTTAGATTGATATCACTTCCTATAAGAAAGTCTGTATTTGGACGAACCCCTGTACCCAGAACAACAAGATCTGTTTCAATTTGTTTCCCTGATGCGGTTATAACTTTAGTTACTTCGCCCTTCTCATTACCTTGAAACATTACTACTTCTTCATTTGTTAGTATATTAACTTGACCTGGATTTCTACCTATTATGTAGTCTGTAATTAGCTTAGCAAAGTCATCATCAAACATTTTTAATATATGTGGATTTCTTTCAATTAATGTAACTTGAATATTATTTTTAACAAAAGCTTCCATTACTTCTATTGAAATGTAGCCTCCGCCAATTAATACGGCTTTCTTGGATTTAAACATTTTTTCTTTAATGTTTATTCCATCTTGAATTGTTCTTAATGTGAAAATGTTCTTTAAATCAACATTTTTAATGTTAGGAATTTCTGGAATTGCGCCTGTTGCAATGACAAGAATATCGTAGAATACTTCATATACCTCTGATGTTCTTAAGTCTTCGATTAGAACTTTTTTCCCCCTTGTATCTACTTTTATACATTTTTGATTAGTATGAATATTTATATTTTGTTTTCTAAAATCTTCAGGAGTTCGCATAATTAATGTATCCGGAGATTTTATTATGTCTTCTATAAAATATGGAAGACCGCATGCAGAATATGAAATAATTTCTTCTTGTGTGTATAAGTCTATTTGCATATCTGAGCGTTCTCGTCTAAGTTTTGCAGCTGTTTTGGGTCCTGCGGCCCCGCCACCTATTATTACAACTTTTTCACTCATTTTTATTCCTTCTCAAAAAATCATTCTTTGGGTTTCTATTCCGCTGATTTCGAGCAAAGCTCGTTCTAAATCAATGGAGTCTTCTGTACTTTCTACTTGTAATAGTATTATTCCTTTTGAAGAACAAAATATTGATGAATTATTTATTCCTATACGCATTTTTATAATGCAGTTGAATTTTGTTAGTATTTTTTGTAATTCAACTGCATTATCCAATTTATCTGGAAGTTTGATTCCGATTATAACTGTCATTATAGTTAATCTTTTATCTCAAGTTTTTTTGTTTCTTTATTATCAGCGTGTAATTTAGGCAAATAAAGTTCTAAAATCCCTTTTTTTAGCTCTGCTGAGGATTTCTCTACATCTATTTCATATGGAAAATATAGTGTTCTTGAATATGTGCCATATCGGAATTCTGTTTTATGGTATTTGTGTTTTTGTTCTTCTTCTTTTTCGGTTTCTTTTTTTGCTTCAATTTTTATATATGATTTATTTATATCAACATTAATGTCTTTTTTATCTATCCCAGGTAATTCTACTTTTACGCAATATTTATCATCATACTCTTTTACATCAACAGGCATTGCCATTCCTTTTAATTCTTGATGAAAAATGTATTCCGGAAATAAATTGTCAAAACTTTTTTGAAGAATTGCATTAATATCTTCATTCAATGTGTTTAAAAAAGTATCAGGCTTTTTTATTAAGTATTTCATCTCTTTTCTCCTATACAAAAATACGGTGTAAAACCGATATTATTTTGCAGGAAAAAATACATACCAACATTCCCTAATAGGGTAATTTGTTTTGTATAAAGAAAAATTAATCAATGTCTTCTGTTTGTGAAGCTGCAAGTTGCTTTTGCTTTAATTTATTAACAACAGAATCAACAAGAAAATCATATGATTTCATTTTAGTAATTTCTTCAGAAAATTCTTTTTTTAGCATATCTTCGACCATTGCTCTGATTTTTAAATCCTCAGCAATAAATTTATTATCTGCTATTATTGAACTTAGAAGCTTATCTTTTTTACTGTTTTTAGATGAAGAGAACTGAAGCCAATCTAATTGTGGCTGAATATTTTTTAATTTTTTAACAAGTTTAAAATGTTTTAAACCGAACATTTTATACGAACTTCTCCATTTTCAAAATATACATCTTGAACTTTTTTCGCACGGTTCCCCTTTATATATGATAAAACATTTTTTACTGTTTGTACAGTCTTCATCTTTTCCATTAAAGTGTATAAAACCAAATCGTGCAGGAGAGAGTTATTTTTTAGCATGGGTAATTCTTTATCCAAAACACTTGTTATCATTTGTGATAAGTTGTCTGTATTATGAGAAATGTATATAGGATTTGACGTTTTTCTATAACACAAAAGTTTGTTTGTGTCTTTGTCTTCTTCTTGATTGTCATTAATCCATTCTACTGTTACTTTTTTTTCTGCGTTTAACATTTTACTTACCTTTTATTCCGATTTAATTTATCTTCCGTGGTAAGAAAGTAAACTGAATTTTTTGAATTTACAAAAAAAAGAACAAACGTTACATTAGTTTACAAAAACAAATAGTAAATATTTTATTGTAAATATATGTAACTTTATAATGTTTTTTTTTAGCAATAAATTAAAGTTGATTTTTTTTTTACCGTAATAAAACATATTCGGAATTAATTATATAAAATTACGTGTTTAATCGCGGGAAAAGGTGTAATATGGCTGATATTTCAATAAGAAAAGCATCAGAAGGATTTATATCTGATAATAGTGTATCTTCAAAATCACAGTTTGCAAGTCTTAAAAAAGAATATAATTCTTTTAAAAAGAAAGCAGCTAAATCAGATATGGCTAATTCTCCTGTTATGATGGAGAAAGAATATGAATTGCTTCAAAAATTAAGTAATGCTGCAAAGAACGAGAATCTCGAAAATGAACAAAATTGGATTGATAAAAGAATTACGGAAATACAAAATATACTTGCAGACCAAGTAAAGGCGGTAGAATTATCTGATTATCCTACACCTTCATTCAAAGGAATATCAACTAAATATAAGGTATTTAATCCTGATGAGAATATTGATAATTTGAAAATATTAGAATTATGTAAAAAATCTGATGGTACCATTGATGAAAATGCAAAGGCAATTATTACTGCATTTGATTCATCTCTTGTTGACGAGTATTCGTTATCTTCTCTTCTAAAAAAATGTCGAGATGATGATGGTGTAATCCCTGAAGATATTACTCAGGCGGTTACAATTCTTGGAAAAGCATCGGTCAAACCTGTTATTATTCCTCAGATTTTAGAATCAATAGTAACTGAAAATGATTCGGGAAAAGATGTTTTTAATTTATCTATGTGCAGTAAAATTGCAGATTTAAAAAAGGCTGATTTTAATGATTTTGAAGCCTTGAAACTTGTAAAATTTTTAAGTTCTGATTTTGAAAATAAAGATTCAGTTGAAGCCAATATTTATAAAATGAAAAAAGCTGGTATTTCTACTGATTCGATAATAAAAATATTAGATTCATTGGCTGTAAAAACTCCTGATACTTCTCTTCGGACTATTTCTGATTCTGCAGTCAAGTCGGTCATTTCTTTGAAAAAAGCATTGGTTACTACAAGATCTAATGAAAAAGCTGAAAGAGATAATCCTATTAATCATTTGGGAGTTATTACTGTTAAGTTTGGTAATGATGTAATGATTATGAAAGATAATAAAGTTACATATATCTCTCCTATTGAAGGTGAGACTATTCATGATCTTAGTAAAGAGTATGCTGAAGTAATTTCTAACATTGAAGATAATTTGTTATTGGAATATGTAAAAAAATATCGTGACAAGAATGGTGAAATAGATTCTAAATATCTCCGTATCATCTCTGTATTGAGAAATAATGGTATCCCTTATGATCAGTTATTGAATATGACAGAATTCTGTATAGATGAAGGTAGTATTAATGCTTATAAGTTGAATACAATTGCACAAATTAAATCGTCAGGGGCTTTAGGTATTGATATTCTTCCTTTATTGAGCATTGTAAGAAAAGATGATGATGGTTCTTATTCTTCAGAAGATATTCAAAATATTTGTGAGTTGAGTTCTTCAGTTATTGGGGGGAAAGAAGTTGCGGCATTGTTGCCTGAAGTTCGAGGAAATGAAAATATAAAAGCATTTTTTGTATATTTCTCACAATTCTTTGAAGATAAATCTAATTTATTAAAACTTTTACCATTGATAAAAGATGAATATGGAAATATTGATGAAAATGCAATGGATGTACTTTATGTTCTTGCTCATAATTTCTTAGTTTCATCTGCTGAACCAATGAATGAAGAAGAATTTGTTCAGAACGCAAATGATATTATATATGCTGCTATGAATGAAGATGAAACAAATGTTAATGATGAAGGGGCAGGCATCTGTTCTATAATGTGTCAGAATGGTGAACGTTATGAGGATATTCTATTTATGCTTCAGCAATGTAAAGATTCCTCAGGTGAAATTAATAGTAAATTATCTGAAATATTATGGGAGTTAAGTGTTGGAAAAACTCAAATCCCAGATATAAAAACTGCTATTGAGTTTTGTAAAACAAAAGATGGTGATATTGATAATATGAGAGCTGACAGTTTAATATCCTTATTTGAAAAAGGTTATCCTCAAGATAAAGTTATTGATTATATAAAGAAAATGAATTAATTTTTCGAATATTTTGATAAAACAAAACCAAGTTTTTTTATTTCATTAATTAAATTATGATTTTGTGTTATCAAAAATTCTATGTAGTTCTCCTTTTTTGATGTATCAACTGTCGGATGGAAGATAATTTCTGTTATAGAATTATCTTCTTTTATCTTTTTTAGGCCTTGTAATATTGTTTTTTCATCCATCATTCCGGTATATAACACTCCTATAAAGTTGTTGTTTGTATATGTATTTGTTTCTTTAAGTGTTTTTATGTTTATATTCGTATAGCTGTTTAAAAGAATATTCTTTATTATATTTAATGAAAACTTTGGACAAAGTGCTTTTGAAAATACGAAATAGGGTATTTCTTTTTGGCTTCTTATGTATTTGATTTTGTATTCTTCTGCCAATTTAATTGTAATATTGAAAATTTCTGGAATTGCGTGTGTGTGCATATGTGAGTCTATATGTGAGATATTGTGGTATGGTAAAATTCTTTCTATTTGTGCTCTGAACTCATTTTCTACTGCTCTTAAAAATTTAGACTCTTTTGATTTGTGTATAAGTTGCAAATAGTTGTTATTAAAATAATTTTGGTCATTACATAATAAAGTTGATTTTGTAATACTTTGACCTTCGACTATATTAAAATGGAAGCCTAAATCAATGTCATTTATCTCAGGCAAAATTGTTAATATTGCATTTTCAAATCCGTTTAAGTTTGTCAATAAACTGCAAGATGTTATTATTCCATTTTTATATCCAATTTTTATAGCTTCATTATTTTCTTGTGAATAGCCAAAATCATCTGCGTTGATAATTACTTTTTTCATTTGCATAAAGTCCGAATATATTTTATTATTTTCATATAAATTTTAACATAATAAGGTTGTGTTTGATATGAATTTGCCTGTTTTAGCAATAATAGTGCCTTGTCTGAACGAAGAAGAATGTATATCTTCAACTACAGGAAGGCTTCTTGAAATATTATGTGATTTGGAAAATAAAGAAGAAATTTCTTTAAATAGTTTTATTTTATACATCGATGATGGAAGTAATGATTATACTTGGCAATTAATTGAAAAATATAATAACGAAACAAACGGAAAAGTAAAAGGAGTCAGTTTTAGTCGTAATTTTGGAAATCAGAAAGCAATATTGGCAGGACTATTTGAAGCTTTAAATTATAACGCAGATTGTTTCATCTCAATAGATGCTGATTTGCAACAAGATGAGACCAAAATACCTGAATTTATAAAAAAGTATAAAGATGGTGCTCAAATAGTTGCTGGTATAAGAAACGACAGAAATACTGACGGCTTGTTTAAAAAGTATACAGCTTTGACGTTCTATAGATTAATGAATTTACTTGGGGTTAAAATAAAAGTAAATCATTCTGACTATAGACTTGTAAGTAGGCAAGTTGTTGAATCATTAAAAAAATTTCCTGAAACTAATCTTTTTTTAAGGGGAATTTTTAATGAATTGGGTTTTACCAATGATTTTGTTTACTTTGATGTAAAAGCACGAGAAAAGGGAAAAACAAAATTTACTCCTGTTTCATTATTATCTTTAGCTATTAGCGGTATTACATCATTTAGTATTGTTCCATTAAGAATAGTTACTTTTATTGGCTTTATGATGTCGTTTCTAAGTTTTCTACTTGGTATTAGTGCATTTATAGATAAGTTTATAAGACATAATACTGTACCCGGATGGACAACAATAGTAGCTGCAATTGGTTTTATAAGTGGGATACAGGTTCTTTGTATGGGAATAATTGCTGAATACCTGGGACAATTATTCCAGGAAGTAAAATCAAGACCCCGATACATAATTGAAAAAAAGATTGGTTAATAATTCTTTTCGTCTTCGATCCAAACATAAGTCTTTGGTAATATTGATGCAAAAGGGCTATTTATGTCTTTATGATTTATAGGGTTTGATATAAAAGAATTAATATTATTTATTCTTTTCATTATATTATTGAAGTAAATAAAGATATTCATATTCTATTTTCCAACTATTTCCTTTATGATTATAGATAGTTTGATATGGCAAAATAACCCTCTAAATATCAATCTTGTACTTAAATATTATGCTGTAGTATAATGGACATATGTATAAAAAAATATTAATAGTTGATGATACAAAATCATGGAGACTGTTTCATATTGAGCTTATTAAGCAGCTATATGGAGAAATATTTGATATAACAGTTGCAAGTTCAGCAACAGAGGCTTTAAATATAATAAGACATAATATAGATAATCCCTTTTCAATTATAATAACTGACTTGCAAATGGAGACTGATTATGAACCCAAATTGGCTGGTGAGTGGTTGGTAGAACAAATTAAAAAAAATCATGAATATACATTTTGTAAGATTGTAATTGTTTCTGCAATGTATGATATTGAACAAATTGCGAAAAGATTAAATGTGGAATGTATATCAAAAACAATTTTAATTAGAAATAAACTTTTGATGAAATTTATGTTAGAAAAATTAATGCCTTTTTTAAAGAATCTTAATTGATTTCATCTATTTTTGAATGTAAATAAAATTTTGTTTGTGTTAGTATAAACTTGATTATGGTGAACTTAGACATGTCGAAATATACTATAGTACCACTGGAAGAAGTACATTCAACGAATAGTTATGCACTTGAATATTTATCATCTTTTGATGATAGAACCGTAATTTATACACCACATCAACATTGCGGACGAGGTAGATATAACAGAAAATGGATATGTGATGATACTGAAAATTTATACATGTCAATTGTTCTTAAACCAGAAAAAAAATCTTTTCCTTTCCCGAATTTAACACAATATTTATCTGTAATATTATGCAAAGTGCTAGAAGAAAACTTTGGTATTAACCCCAGTATTAAATGGCCAAATGATATTTTAGTGGGTGGTTCCAAAATATCAGGAATTTTAGCAGAGACAGGCATGTCTAATAATAAAATTGATGGAGTTGTACTTGGGCTTGGTTTGAATGTTAACCTGAAACAAGAAACTATAGACAAAATTGATCAAAAAGCTACTTCAATTTATGTATTGAAAAACAAAAATTATGACATAGAAAATATTGTAAAAATGATTTGTGAAAAATTCTTTTTTGAATATGAAAAGTTTATTGATTCAGGCTTTAGTTATATCAAAGATGAATATATAAAAAGATGTAATTTCTTAGGACAAAATATTTCTATAAGAGAAGCAGAAGAAGTAAGGAATTATTATGCCAAATCAATTGATGATGAAGGTTTATTGGTAGTATTAGATAAACAAAATAACGAATGTAGGATAATAACAGGAGATGTGTTATGTTAAATGATGGTTTAGCAACAATGGCTGTTGGAATGGGAACCGTATTTGGTTTCTTGGTTGTTCTTTGGGCTGTTGTTTGTTTCTTGGGAATGGTTGTCAGCTATTTGAACAAGCTGTTCCCTGCGGAAATACAAGCTGTAAAAACAGCTGTAAAAGCCGCTACGGGTGATTTAGAAGTGGCTATAGCCGTTGCTGCTGCTAAATTTAAAAAATAATTGGAAGATAGACACATAAGAGGGAAAAAACATGGCAAAAAAACTTATTAAAGTTATGGATACATCTTTTAGAGATGGATTTCAATCAATTTACGGTGCTAAAGTTTTAGTAGATGACTTTATTCCGGCTCTTCAAGCTGCTGTAAATGCAGGAATTAAACATTTTGAAACTGCAGGTGGTGCTAGATTTCAAGCTCCTATATTCTTTTGTAATGAAAATGCATTTGAAACTATGGATAAAATCAGAGCAGCTGTTGGTCCGGATGTAAAATTACAATCACTTTCTCGTGGTGTTAATGTTGTTGGTTTAAATTCTCAACCAAGAGATGTTATTGACTTACACGCAAAAATGTTTGCAAAACATGGTGTAAATGTAATAAGAAACTTTGATGCATTGAATGATGTTAATAATTTGATTGATTCAGCAAATAGTATTAAAAAACATGGTTTACAACATGAAGTTACTATTACAATGATGGAATTACCTTTTGGTTGTGAAGGTGCTCATGATGTAGCTTTCTATGAAAAAGTTTTAAGAAACATATTAAATTCAGGATTGCCGTTTGATTCATTAGCATTTAAAGATGCATCAGGTACTTCAAATCCAAGAAAAGTATATGAAACTGTAAAAATGGCTCGTGAAATATTAGGTGAAAACTTCCATATCAGATTCCATTCACACGAAACAGCCGGTACAGGTTTGGCTGCATATTTGGCTGCTTTAGATGGTGGTGCTGATGGTATAGACTTGGCTATGAAACCTGTTTCAGGCGGTACCGGTCAACCTGATATTATCTCTATGTGGCATGCATTAAAAGGTACTGAATATGATCTTGGTCTAGACATAAAGAAAGTTATGGAAACAGAAGAAATCTTTAAAGAATGTATGAAAGATTATCCTTTAGATCCTATTTCTTTAGCAGTTAACCCGATTTTGATTCAAGCTCCATTACCGGGTGGTGCAACAGCAACTACTGTAAATCAATTAAAAGATATGGGTATGCTTGATAAATTCCCGGCTCTTATTGCTGCTATGAAAGAATGTGTTGAAAGAGGCGGTTTCGCAACTTCTGTAACACCTGTTTCTCAATTCTATGCACAACAAGCTTTCTTAAATGCAGTTCAAGGACCTTGGGTACAAGCAAATCCCGGTTACGCTAAAATGTTGTTAGGATATTTTGGTAAAACTCCTTGTGAACCTGATCCTGAATTAGTTAAATGGGCTAGTGAAAAATTAAATATGCAACCAACTACTGAAAAAGTTGTTGACTTGAATGAAAAAGATCCTGAAAAAGGCTTAAAAGCTGCTGAAAAGAGATTAATAGCTGCAGGTCTTCCTGTAACTGATGAAAATCTGTTTATTGCAGCTGCTTGTAAAGATGGAAATGTTGATAAAGGTATAGATTTCTTATTGGGTAAAGGTCAAGTTTCCGTTAATAAAACTGCTGCAAAAGCGCAAGCTTCAGCACCAGCTGCAGGTTCTTCTGATGGTTGTACAGTTACTGTTAACGGCAAAAAATATGCTGTTAAATTCCAAAATGGCAAAGCAGTTGTTAATGGTAAAGAATATAATGTTGACGTTAAAGATGGTATTGAAGAAGTATCTTCTGCTTCTGCAAGTGGTGAAAGTACAGAAGTTAAAGCTCCAATGCCTGGCGCTGTATTAAGAGTTCTAAAATCAGTTGGTGATACAGTAGACGAAAATGAAGAAATTTTGGTTATTGAGGCAATGAAAATGGAAACTCCTATTAAAGCTCCTGTTGCCGGAACTATAACTTCATTGGCAGTTGCTCAAAATGATAAAATTGCTACAGGTCAAGTATTGGCAACTGTAGGTTAGGAGGTTTTAAATGCAATTAACAGAAGGTTTAGAACAACTTTGGCAATCAACAGGTATTTATAATTTCATTAAAACAGCTACTGAACATGTAGATGGTACTTGTGTTGATCAATTTTTGACTCATTTCGGTCAGCCTATTATGATTCTTATTTGTTGCTTCTTATTGTGGCTTGGAATCAAAAAACAGTTTGAACCATTACTATTGGTACCGATTGCTTTTGGTGGTTTATTATCAAATATTCCGATGCCATTGGGTGAAGAAATAGCCGGTCCAAACGGATTCTTAGGTATAATCTTTGCTGCCGGTATTGATAAAGGTTTATTCCCATTAATTATATTTATGGGTGTTGGTGCAATGACCGATTTCGGTCCTTTAATTGCAAATCCTAAAACTTTACTTTTAGGTGGTGCTGCACAATTTGGTATTTTTGGTGCTTTATTACTTGCTTTAGTTTTAGGTTTTGATATGCAAGCTGCTGGTTCAATTGGTATAATTGGCGGTGCTGATGGTCCTACATCTATATATGTAACAACAAAACTTAAACAAGAATTATTAGGTTCAATAGCAGTGGCTGCATATTCTTATATGGCTTTGGTTCCGGTTATTCAACCACCTATTATGAAATTATTAACTACTGAAGCTGAACGTAAAATTCAAATGACTCAGCTAAGAGAAGTCTCAAAAAGAGAAAAAATTGTATTCCCTATTGCAGTTCTTGTTCTTTGTTTGATATTCTTACCTTCAGCTTGTCCATTAGTTGGGGCTTTAACATTTGGTAATCTATGTAAAGAATGTGCTGTTGTTGATAGATTGTCTGATACAATGCAAAATGCCTTAATTAATATAGTTACTATCTTCTTAGGATTGACTGTTGGTTCAAAATTGCAAGCAGATCATTTCTTAACAATTGAAACTTTGAAGATATTATTCTTAGGTATTGTTGCATTCTCATTAGCTACGGCTGCTGGTGTAATAATGGCGAAGATAATGAATTTATTCTTAAAAGAAAAAATCAATCCGCTTATTGGTTCAGCAGGTGTATCTGCAGTACCAATGGCTGCACGTGTATCTAATAAATTAGGTTTAGAAGCAAATCCTCAAAACTTCTTATTGATGCACGCAATGGGTCCAAATGTTGCAGGTGTAATCGGTTCTGCAGTTGCTGCTGGTGTATTACTTGCTTTAATCCCGCACTAAAAAATAGTTTTCTCGGAGGTTTAAACCTCCGAGAATTTTAAATAAAATTAAAGGTTGTAAAAATATATACTCAAGTGAAAGGAGAAAAGAAAATGAGTACAATTGAATATTTTTCAAACTCAGAAGAATTGCATAAAATGATGTCTCCTGCAAGAGCAACGTTAACTGCTCCATTCTTCGGAAACAATGTAGAACATGTAAAATCTGTAGCTGAAGCTTATAAATTAGCAAAAAACAGCCCGGGTACTGTAGAATTGACAGGTATGCCTGTATATATGCCTGAAAAATTAGGTTTGCCTCAAGGTGCTAACCAATTATTATTCAATGATGGTACTGTAGTTGGTCGTTGTGCTGCTGCCAGAAAAATTGTTGGTGAACCAAATTGTGATTTGGCTTATTTATTACCAATTATCAGAGAAGCTGTATACAACACTCGTGACCGTTTAATGTATTCAACAGAAGTTGTTGTTGGATTAGAAAATGACTTTATGATTAAAGCTCATTTATTAATTCCTGAAGGTTTTGAAAATGTTATGTATTCTTGGATGTTAAACTTCCAATACATTAACGAAGTATATGCACAAATGTATGCAGATTCAAGAAAAATCAATGAAGGTGATATTTATGTATTCTCTGATCCTGATTGGAGTCACCCTGATTTCCCATATGGTTTAACATTCTTTGATCCTGAACATAACTGTGCAGCTATTTTAGGTATGAGATATTTTGGTGAACATAAAAAAGGTACATTAACTCTTGCTTGGGGTGCTGCTGCTAGAAATGGTTATGCTTCTTGCCACGGTGGTATGAAGAGATATAACCTTGCTGATGGTAAATCTTTCCAAGTTGCTGTATTTGGTCTATCAGGAAGTGGTAAATCTACAATTACTCACGCTAAACACAATAACAAATATGATATTACTGTTCTTCACGATGATGCATTTATTATCAATGTTGAAGATAAATATACAATCGCATTGGAACCTGCTTATTTTGACAAAACTGCAGATTATCCGATAGGTTGTGATGATAACAAATATATTTTGACTCAACAAAATAATGGTGTGATCGCAATGGCTGACGGTAAAATTGTTTCTGTAACAGAAGATATCAGAAACGGTAATGGTCGTGCTGTTAAATCTAAATTATGGTCACCAAATAGAGTTGATAGAATTGATCAACCTATCAATGCTATTTTCTGGTTGATGAAAGATCCTACTATACCTCCTGTATTGAAATTATCAGGTGCTTCTTTAGGTTCTGCAATGGGTGCTACTCTTGCTACTAAACGTTCATCTGCTGAAAGACTTGCTAAGGGTGTTGATCCGAATGCTTTAGTTGTTGAACCATATGCTAACCCATTCAGAGTTTATCCTTTAGCTGTTGATTATACAAGATTTAAACAATTAATAGAAGATGGTGTTGATTGTTATATATTGAATACTGGTGAATTTATGGGTACAAAGGTTAAACCTGCTCATACTCTAGGCGTAATCGAAGCTATTGTTGAAGGAAGTGCTAAATTCCATAAATGGGAAAACTTCTCTGATATCGAAATTATGGATGTTGAAGGCTTTGATGCTTCATTCAGTAACAAAGAATATGCTTCTCAATTTGTTGCTCGTATGAACGATAGAATTAATTTCGTAAAATCAAGAGAAACTGAAAAAGCTGGTATTGATAAACTTCCTGCTGATGCTTTGGAAGCTTTGGAAAAAGTTGTTTCACAAGCTAAAGTTGGCGTTGGTGTTTAATTAATTCCTAGTTTTATAATAAATTTTGAAGACCAAGACATTGGTTGACAAAAGAAGAAAGAGCATACTGACGAGTATGCTCTTTTTCTTATCTGGTTGAACGTTCTTTTTCATTTGCGTCTTCACTATTGTTGTTTGCCAAGTAGGTATCTCTTGGAATATCACTTGAACCACCGCTCCATTCGTTCATACGTATCCAACCGGATATTTTGCTGTAAGAACCTGAGCCGATTTCATATTTTCGCTCTCTTACCGCATCTCCGGAATTACCTTCTATTGTATAAATATATTTATCATCGACTCCAACTACAATGCCGGTATGGGATGCTCCGTTACTTTTTTGTATCATAATATCGCCTGGTACAGGTGTATATGTTCCTACTTCCGAATAATATCCGGCTTCTTTTGCTTGAGCTCTTAAACCTGATACACTTGCATCAAAGTTAAGTGGACTTGCTGTTCCTTCTTGTCCTTTGCCGTATAGCCAAGAAACGAAGGCTGCACACCACGGTACCCCCGCTCCTCCACCATATTTTTCCATTGTTCCTCTGTTATCGCCGCCATCTTCGTATACTCCAAGCTGCGAATAGGCAAGTTCAATTGCCGTTCTTGTCAAATCTGTTAAACCATCCAGTACGTATTCTTTTGCTATTTCTTTATTTGATAAGTTGTTTATTGCTGTGTTTATTTCATTAACATAATTTTGTGCAGTTTTGATTTCAGATTTTATAGCAGTTGTTGCTGCTTCTTTATATTCATTGTATTCATCTTTTGCTTCATTATATGCATCCTGGTATTTCTGTATTTCAGGATATTTCTCTGCAATTTGAGCTTCAAGTTCCGTCATTTGATTATTTAATTCATCTAACTCGCTTTGAAGGGTTTGTTTTTCTGCGTTTAAGGTTTCTAGCTTATCTTGAGCATCGTTCCAAGCTTGTTCTGCATCTCTCTCTGCTTGTTCAGCTTCTGAGATTCTGGATTGTAGTTCAGCAATTTTTGAATTTAATTCAGCTCTTTTATCACTATCCATTTCAGTGCTATTTGCACTTTGCAGTGTAGCAAGTGAATCTTCTAATGTTTGTCTTGTTGAAACACTATTTTTATATGCAGTTTCTGATTCTGAGACAATTCCTTCCTGATTTGCAATTTCTTGCTCTTTTAAGTTTATTAAATCTTCTTGAGAACTAATACTCTGCTCCAAAGAATCAACTTGTTCAGCCAAATCTTCATCAACTTTTTTTAGTTCTTCTTGATATGTAGAATATAGAGTTTCCATATTCTCATTCATTGCTTGTAGATTTTCTTCAGAACCATCAAGAAGAGATGACAAAATATTTTGTTTTTCAGTTAATGTAGATTGTGCAGTTGTGAGTTCAGTATTCAATTCACTTTTGGTCATGTTATCAAGAGTTTTTTCTTGAGTAGACGGTTCAGTTTGTTGGGATCTACTACTTCCGCTTGAACCTCCGCTTCTACTTACACTTCTCGCTCCTGTTGTTATTGGTTTGGATTCTTCAATACTTTCTTTTATTGATTCGGTTGTTGTTATTTGGAATGTTCCATCTTGAATATCTTTAGTTGCATTCAAAATGTCATCTATTGATATATTCTCTTCATTTGCATCGAACCCTTTTATTGTATTAAAGAAGCTTGTTAATTCTTCATTATTTATTTCTCCGTTGCCATCTAAGTCTATGCTTTTTTGAAATGTTTTATCTTGGAGTAAATCATTTAACATTTCAGTAATGATTTCAGTGTCTTCCAGATTTATATTTGATTGGGTTTCCAATTCTGATTCTTTTCCTTCAACCTTCTCTTCTTTTTCTTCATCAGGATGTGTTAGTTTTCCATTAACTAATTCTAAACGTAAAAGCTCATTAATATCTTCTGAATAAAGAGTATAATCTAGGTTTAGTTCATCAGTAATATAATCTTTAAATTCATCCGCATACATAAAAATACTAATCTCGGAATCATCAAGTTTATAGTCACTTCCTGATTCTTGGTTTATTCCTTCAAGATAAGTTTTAAACTTAATTTTTAGTAGTTCAAAATTCATTGTCAACCTTTATTAGTAATATTATTATTTTCGGTATAGACAAATTAAATCTTTAATAGTTTTTCCTTTAATTTTAATAATTTTACAAAAATTATTATATTAGTTTAAAATTTACTAAATTTACTATAAAAAAGAATATTAAACTGGGATAAATACTCTATAAGTATCACTTCTTCCGCCAACACTTGTATATATATTAGGAGCATAGTGGTCAGAAATTTCGCCACCGTTACCGTCGGCGATTGTTACGTGACCGTATTGAGCTCCACCGCCGTTTGTTCCTCCTGTTGCTTCCCAACATACAACTGCACCTGCCGGTAAATTTGATAAGTCTCCGGATGTTGGGTAGTCACTTGTTACTTCTGTGAACATTCCTTGTTCAACCATTTTTTCCATATTAGTATCCCAGTCACAACCATTGCCACCCATACTTATTCCATATGCCATAGATATTGTTCTACTTACGCCGGTTGCACAATATCCTGTTGAAGATCCATATTGTGCAAGCATTTGTCTCGCTACATCAACAAGTCTATTGCCTTCTTCTTCGTCATATTGGTTTATACTATATTCTTTTGAATTTTCTTTATTATCTAAATTATTTATTGCTGTATTTATTTCGTTAACATAGTTTTGAGCTGTGCTAATTTCTGATTTAATTGCAGAAGTTGCCTCTGCTTTATATGAATCTCGTAATTGTTTTGCCTCTTTATATGCATTTAGTGATTCTTGAACTTGAGGATATGCTTCTACTATTTTAGCTTCAAGTTCTGTCATTTGTTGGTTTAAATTATCAAGTTCTGTTTGGTATGATTCTCTTTCTGTATTAAGAGTATCTAATCTATCTTTTGCATCATTTAATGCTTGTTCAGCTTCTGCTTCTGCTTGTTCTGACTCTGTTATTTTTGCTTGTAATTCAGCTATCTTTGAATTTAATTCTGCAATTTGGGAATCATCCATATTTGATGTGTCTGTTGATTGTAATGCAGATAAAGATGCCTTAAGTTGTTGTGTGTTAGCAACAGCATTATTATATGCATTTTCTGAATCAGCAACAACATTTTCCTGATTAGCTATTTCTTGATCTTTTGTATCTATTAATTTTTCTTGATCATCAATATTTCCTTTTAGAGAATCAACTTGCGTTGCCATATCTTCGTCAACTGTTTTAAGTTCAGACAAATATGCATCATACATATTTTCCATATCTTCAGTCATTGCTTGAATATTTTCTTCTGAACCATTTAATATAGAAGATAAAATATCTTGCTTCTCTGTTAATTCGCCTTCTGCTGTAGTAAGTTCAGTATTTAATTCTTCTCTTGTCATATTATCAAGAGATTTTTCTTGTATTGTTTCTGTACCAACAGAAGATGACGTGGAGCCACTGTTTCCTATTGAACCATTTGAAAAGTTATTTGAAGAACTTGATGGTGTAGTAGTATTTGTTGGAATACTTTCTTGTTCATTAGTTTCTTCAACATCTGGTGTTTCTTCATCTATGTTTTCTGCTTTTTCAGATTCTACTTTTTCTTTTATTTGTTCAATACCTGCTAAGATATCATTTAGGGAAAGATTATTGGAATCGCCATCAAATTTATTTATATCATTTAGAAAATTAGCAATCTCATCTTTATCTAAATCTCCACTTTCATTAGCGTCAAGAGCTGAAATAACTGTTTGATCTTGGAAAAGATTGTTAAGTAATTCTGTTAAGCTTTCATTTGTTGTTTCTATGTCTTCTGCATTCATATTTGTTGTATCAGATGCAGCATCTTCACTTTGAATGTTTTCTTGAGGTAAAACAATATCTTCAGGCATTTGTATTGTTTCGTTTTCTTGTCCATCAGTTATTTGTTGCTCAGTTGAATTTTCATTTCCTTCACTCGATGAAATAAATGAATCTGTATTATCATCATTAGTCTCAACTAATTTACCATTAACGACATCCATAGATAAAATATCATTTATACTTTTTGAAAATATTGATGAATCTGATATCTCAAGTTCTTCTGATAGGTATGTCTTGAATTCTGAAGAATACATAAAAATACTAATACTTGATGAGTTTGTATTGTATTCCTTTGGAGATACTTCATTCAAACTCTCTAAATATGATGAAAATCCTTGTATTAGTGATGAGATATTCATTTATAATCCTCGCTATATATATAAAAAAAAATACAAGTAAAAATTGACTTGTATATCATTTTTATATATAAAAAAATTAATAAATTTTCACATGTTTTTTATTATTTCATTTGTAAAATCTATTGTTGTTGCAATTCCACCTAAATCAAAAGTCAGGACTTTTCTGTCTTTTATTGTTTTAAAAAGAGCTTTTTCTATTTTTTCTGCAATGTCATTCTGATTTATATATTTTAACATTTCAATAGCAGATAGTAAAAGTGCTGTCGGATTTGCTTTATTTTGTCCTTTTATATCTGGTGCACTGCCATGTACTGGTTCAAATATAGCAGCATCTTTACCTATATTTGCTCCTTGTGCAATACCTAAACCACCTATTAGACCTGCGCATAAATCTGATACTATATCTCCATATAAATTCGGTAGAACTAGAACATCAAACTGCTCAGGTTTTTGAACTAATTGCATGCAAAGATTATCTACTAAAATTTCTTTATATTCTATTTGCGGATATTTCTTTGCAACTTCTCTTGCGCATTCTAAGAATAATCCGTCAGATAATTTGCATATATTGGCTTTTGAAACAGCAGTTACAAGTTTTCTGTCATTTTTTATTGCATATTCAAATGCAAATTCAACTATTCTTGTTGAAGCTTTTCTTGTAATTATTTTTATTGACTCAGCTGTATCATTATCAATCTGTCTTTCAATACCAGCATATAAATCTTCTGTATTCTCTCTTACTATTACTATGTCTACATTTTCAAAGCGGGTTTTTATTCCTTCTATATTTTTACAAGGTCGTAAGTTTGCATATAAATCAAGCGATTTTCTTAATGCTACATTTACACTCCTAAAACCTTTACCGATGGGAGTTGTAACCGGTGCTTTTAATGCTACTTTTGTCTTCTTTATTGATTCAATAACTCTATCCGGAAGTGGTGAACCTTCTGTTTCAGCCACATCTGCCCCTGCTGATTGTATATCCCAATTAATCTGAGCACCAGCTGATTCTAATATTTGGGTAACTGATTCCGTTATTTCCGGTCCTATTCCATCTCCGGGAATTAATGTTACTGTTTGCATTTGTTTTCTCCTAGACTAAATCAAAATCACCATGTATTTTCAGATGTTCAATTAGACCACCTTCATTAAGTAGTTTGATCATTACATCAGGTAATGGTGCAAACGGTAATTTTATATTCTTTGTTTTATTATTAACAAAACCTTGTTTTACATCTATTTCAAGTTCATCACCTGCATCAATCTTGTCTGTATCACATTCGATTAATAATAAACCAATATTTATTGCATTACGATAAAAAATTCTTGCAAAACTTTTCGCTAAAACAGCCCCAACTCCTGCAATCTTTATTATTTGAGGAGCATGTTCTCTAGATGAACCAAGTCCAAAATTATTGCCTGCTACGACAAAGTCGCCTTTATTCATTTTTGATGCAAATTCAGGGTCTGCGTCTTCTAAAACATGTTTTGCTAATTCCGGAAGATTTGAACGTAAATGGAATAATCTACCTGGAGCGATGTGGTCTGTTGATATGTCGTCTCCAAATTTGAATGCTTTACCTTTTAATTCCATTATAAAACCTCCCTTACATCGGCTATATACCCTTTAATTGCACTGTATGCTGCTGTTGCAGGAGATGATAAATATATGAAGCCTTCAGTATTTCCCATTCTTCCTCTAAAGTTTCTATTTTGAGTGGCTAAACAAACTTCACCATCACCTAAAATTCCGGCATGCACACCTACGCAAGCTCCACATCCAGATGTTACTATTGCTGCACCTGCTTCTACGAACGTAGAAATTAAACCTTCTTCTAATGCTTGCATAAAGACTTTCCTTGAAGCCGGTGCTACTAATAATCTTACATCTTTATTCACTTTTTGACCTTTTAATATTTTAGCTGCAATTCGAAGATCTTCTATTCTTCCGTTTGTACATGTTCCTATATATACTTGGTCAACTTTTACTTTTTCCATTTTATCTATGGTTTTTGTATTATCAACTGTATGAGGGCAGGAAATAGTTGGTTTTAAATCATTCAAATTAATATTTATTACTCTTTCATAAACGGCATCTTCATCTGCTTTTATTTCTTTATATTTATCTGCTCTGCCTTGTTCTTTTAAGTATTCATATGTTTTTTCATCAGTTTCAAATAATCCGACTTTTGCTCCGGCTTCAACTGCCATATTTGATATTGTAAATCTATCAGCCATTGTCATATTTTTTACACCTGGACCTGTAAATTCCAATGCTTTATATGTTGCACCATCTGCGCCAATTAATCCAATTAAGTGTAAAATTAAATCTTTTGCATATACGCCTTTAGGAAAACTTCCTTCTACAAAAATTTTAAATGTTGATGGAACCTTTAACCAGGTTCTTCCTAATCCCATTACTACCGCAATGTCAGTAGAACCCGCACCTGTTGCAAAAGCTCCCAATGCACCAGATGTACAAGTATGAGAATCAGCTCCTAGTAATGTTTCTCCTGGATTTACATAACTTTCTATAAGTCTTTGGTGACATACTCCTTCACCTACTTCTGATAGAATTGCACCATAATCTTTTGCAAAATCTCTTAAGACTTTATGTGAGTTAGATAACTCTTTTCTTGGACTTGGTGCAGCATGGTCTATAAACATAATCGTTCTTTGTGGATTATTTAGTTTTGTTTTACCTAGCTTTTTGAACTCACTTACTGCTAATGGACCAGTACCATCTTGAACCATTACTACATCTATATTAGAAATAACCAGTTCTCCCGGTTTTACTTCTTTTCCTGCATGTGCAGATAATATCTTTTCTGCAATTGTTTGTCCCATATCTTTTTCCTTTATACAAATAGGTGTGGTTGTGTAATGAAGTTGTTGTCAACTCTTTTCTTTAAATTTCCTGTAGGCATATAATACGGCGTAACTGTCATAATTTTTGCAGCAATATCAGGATAATAATATATAAACTTTAATTCACTTTGTGTTAAAGGTTTTTGAGTATGTACATTTGCATACCTTGCAAGTTCTAGGATATTTCTTGCTTCGTCTTCATCTTGGAATTCTATTTCCATTTTTTCGTATACGTTTCTAAAACCTTTTATACCACCATATTCGCCTGTTGTTATCATTCTACCTGTTTCAACTATTTCTGGTTCGCCTCTTCCAAGTTCCTCAAAATCATATAATTCATAATTTAGCCTATCTTTTAACGCCCCATCTGCGTGGATTCCCGATTCGTGTGCAAATGCATTATCGCCAGTTGCAGGTTGATTTATAGGTATCGGAACATTAAATGCATATGAAGTATATTTTGCAAGTTTCCAAGTTTTTGATAAATCTATGTTTGGATCAATTTCATACTTTCCATGCATACCACTTGATTTTAAAACTCCAAGTAGACAAGATATTAAATCTGCGTTACCAGCTCTTTCTCCCATTCCGTTTATAGCTGTATTTATATAAGCATTAACTCCTGCATCTATTGCTGCTTTTGCGCCTATTACTGAATTTCCTGCAGCCATTCCTAAATCGTTATGAAAGTGCAATTCTATATCCATCTTTGTTTCTTGGGCAATTTTTGAAATTCTTTCATATGCACTTATTGGATCATCATATCCCAATGTGTCACAGTATCTAAATCTTTGTGCACCGTGTTTCTTTGATTCTAATGCAAATTCTATTAAATAGTTGATATCTGTTCTTGATGCATCTTCTGCATTTACACCAATTATTTGTGCTCCACAAGTAACAGCAGTATCTAATGCTTTTACTGTTGATTTTATTATATCTTCACGTGTTTTTTTACCGCCATATTTTCCTTTTATCATTTGATCTGAGGTTGATACTGAGAGGTTTATGTTTTTTAACCTTGGTACATTTTGAAATGAAAGAAGTACATCTTCTTCTATTCCTCTCATCCAGCCTGATAACTTGGTTTTTGTTATAACTCCTCTATCTACGAGCTCTAGGTTCCCGTTTAAATAATTTATTTCGTGCTTTGTTGTCGGGAATCCAAATTCTGACTGTGTTATACCTAAGTCATCTAACATTAGGTTGATGATTGTTTTTTGTAGTTTTGCTAATCCTAATCTTGATGTTTGTACACCGTCTCGGTTTGTTACATCTACAAAATAAATATACTTTTTCGGCATTCTATTTCCCTCATATAAATCTTGAAAACCATTATAGCATATATTTCATATTAGTTATTCATTTGCTCAAGTTCTTTTATTTTATTGTAAATTTCTTTGTTTAATGGTGTTTCTATATTATGTTTTTGTCCTAATTTTATTATTTCTCCTGCAAATATTGCAACTTCAGTTTTTCTTCCTGCTTTTATATCTTGGAGCATTGAGGGAGTTGCATCTTCTATTTCTTCTAAAAGAAAATATAATGCTTCTTTATATATCTTATTATAGTTTTTTATTCCTTCTCTCTGAGCTATTAATTTTACTTCTTGTATTATATCTTTTAGTCGTTTTGTTAGAAAAGTATCTTTTTTTATCTCTTTTAGTGTTAATCCCGTTATTGCACATAATTGATTTACACCAACATTAATCATGAATTTTTTCCAGTATTCTTCTTCTATCGAATTGGAAATTTTGTATTTTATATTGGATTCTTTTAGAAATGAGCTTAAGCTATTTAATGCATATTCTTTGCTTTTATTTTCTGCACCTATAACAAATTCATAAATTCCATCTTGAAATATATTTCTATTGTTACGTATGCAAGAATGTCCAATATAAAAAGATGTAATTATATTATGGGGGCTGTATATTTTTGTTATCTCTTTTTCACTATTTATTCCGTTCAATAAGGAAATAATAATTGTATTATCATTTACGAAATTTTTTATATTTGTTATTGCAAAATCTAAGCCGTCATTTTTTGTAGCTATTATTACTAAATCCGCATTGAAGTTTGTTTCATCCGGTAGTATATAATCAAAATAATATTCCTTTTTATTAAAGAACGTTGGTTGATTATTGTATTTTCTATATCTGTCTTCATCCAGTAATATTTTTAAGTTTGCAATATTACTATCTTTTATTGCAGCAGCACATATACATCCCAGTCCTCCTAACCCACATATAATTACGTTATTAATTTTGCTCATATTATTATTCGTATCTGATTTTTTTTCTGTATTCTTCGTATGTTAGGCAAGAAATTTTCCCCTTTATAAAGCATAAAGAAAATACAATAGCTAAAAATATTAAATCCATCACCATTGCTATAAACTCTATTGTTGAATATGAAATAGGAATTTGTGGTTTTTGCCATTGGCAATATAGTAACAAAATTTGCCAAAAAACGGCAAATTTAAGTATAGAAGATGTATTTTTATAACCGTGTGTATCTCTTGTTCCACAAATGTCAAAGAGTCTTCTTTCTATTAAAGCAAAAAATGTTATTAAAAAAATCAAGTATAGAAAATATAACATTCCTTTTGATATAAGGACGTAAACATCTGTAATTACATTTGGAATGATATGCTCAGTAAATATATATTGTGTTACAAAAGCAATTAGGGTAAGTATAATTATATTAATACAATACCATTTCCTTCCTATTGCATTATTAGATGCAAATAATCTATCGTCGCTCATAATATCCTCTTTTTTTGATTATAAATTATTATATATTAAATATCAATTTGATTTATTGGCTTCCTTTTATAAATGCAAGTATAATTGATGAAATAATTCCTATCGGTACAATTATAAAAATAACAATTAAATCTATAACATTTCTGATTATTGGTATGATATCTATAAAATATCTTATGCAAAATAAATATAATATTGGAAAAATAAATAAAAAGAAAAAGAAATTTTTCATACAATTATTAAATGTAATGGATTTTGTATCTGAAAAATCAGCAATTCTTCTATAAACAAGAGAAATTGCAGACATTAGCATTACAAATTGGAATAAATTAACCATAAACAGCAGAATTTTATATAAAAATTCTGGTCTTATATAAGATGCAAAATTATCAAATCTTATAAAATATATTCCAATTAGTAGCGCAACTACTATTAACATATTAATAACATAGTCTTTTCTATTAATTGTACCTTGGTAGCTGAAAAAATTGTTATTGTACTGTTTATGCGACATGGTTCTACCTATAAATGTTTGTTTAGATTGTTTATTATTATTGATTTTGGAACAATGTTCACAATTCTTTCAACCGGTTCGCCATTTTTAAAAATTAGAAGACAAGGAACACCACTTATTGAGTATTTTTGCGCAGTATCAAGGTTTTCATCAGCTTTTATTTTTACAAATTTGACTTTGTCTTCAAATTCATTTGCTAATTCGTCAATAACAGGGGAAAGTTTTCTGCAAGGTCCGCACCAAGTTGCCCAGAAATCTACAAGAGTTAGTTTTTCCTCTTTTAAAACTTCTGCTTCAAATGTTCCATCAGTAATCTCTAATACATTTGACATTATAATATCCTTCCTATTCAATATTTATTTATTTATGATAAACCTTAATATTAAATTGGTAAATAGTTCATTTATATAATAGCAAAAATTATAATTAAATAAGATGCAAAATAAAAATTATAAAAAAGTTCTTGACAATGAGTTATGTCCCTTATATTATACAAGAAGCATAGAAATTATGCCGGTGTAGCTCAACGGTAGAGCAACGGTTTTGTAAACCGTAGGTTGTAGGTTCGATTCCTATCACCGGCTTTTTCTAGATTGTACATTATAGATAACATATGGGTAGATGGCCGAGTGGCTAAAGGCGACAGACTGTAAATCTGTTCACGAGAGTGTACGGTGGTTCGAATCCACCTCTGCCCATTTTTTATGAGCCCTTGTGGCGCAGAGACTCTGCCGAGTGAAACGATTAATTATCGTTTCAGGAGAGGTAGCATTCCCGTTGGGAAGGCGCATAATTTTGGGCAAGCATTCATGCCCTTGTGGCGCAGAGGTAGCGCATTCCCTTGGTAAGGGAAAGGTCATGGGTTCAAGTCCCATCAAGGGCTAAAATGTATATGATAGAAATCAAAAAGTAGACATATTAAAGAAAAAGGAGTTTAAACTCATGGCACGCGAAAAGTTTGAAAGAACTAAACCGCACGTTAATATTGGTACTGTAGGTCACGTTGACCACGGTAAAACAACATTAACTGCAGCAATCACATCTTGTATGGCAGCTGTTGGTAAGGCTCAAGCTAAAAAGTTTGATGAAATCGACGCAGCTCCAGAAGAAAAAGCAAGAGGTATAACAATCTCTACAGCTCACGTAGAATATGAAACAGATGCAAGACACTATGCTCACGTTGACTGTCCTGGACACGCTGACTATGTAAAAAATATGATTACTGGTGCAGCTCAAATGGATGGTGGTATCTTAGTTATTGCAGCTACAGATGGTGCAATGCCTCAAACAAGAGAACACATCTTACTTGCAAGACAAGTTGGTGTTCCAAAATTAGTTGTATTCTTAAATAAATGTGATATGGTCGAAGACGAAGAATTGTTAGAATTAGTTGAAATGGAAGCTAGAGAATTATTATCAAGCTATGAATTCGATGGCGACAATACTCCTTTCATCAGAGGTTCTGCTTTAAAAGCTTTAGAAGCAGTTCAAGCTAATCCAACAATTGGTCGTGGTCAAGATAAATGGGTTGACAAGATTTGGGAACTTATGGATGCAGTTGATTCTTGGATTCCAACTCCTGAACGTGATGTTGATCAACCATTCTTAATGCCAGTTGAAGACGTATTCTCTATCACAGGTCGTGGTACTGTTGCTACAGGTAGAGTTGAACGTGGTAAAGTTAAAGTTGGTCAAGAAGTTGAAATTGTTGGTTTCGGTGAAACTAAAAAGACAACTGTAACAGGTGTTGAAATGTTCAGAAAACTTCTTGATGAAGGTATTGCCGGTGATAATATCGGTGCTTTATTAAGAGGTGTTGACAAATCTGAAGTACAAAGAGGTCAAGTATTAGCAGCTCCTGGTTCTATTAAGCCACATACTAAATTTACTGCTAACGTTTATGTATTAACAAAAGATGAAGGTGGTCGTCACACTCCATTCTTCCCAGGTTACAGACCTCAATTCTATATCAGAACAACTGACGTAACAGGTTCTATTAAATTTGACGGTGAAATGGTAATGCCTGGTGATAACGTAGTTATGGATGTTGAACTTATTTCTCCTGTAGCTATCGAACAAGGTATGAGATTTGCTATCAGAGAAGGTGGTCGTACAGTTGGTGCTGGCGTTGTTGATAAGATTACAGAATAATTTTGATTCGTTTTCTTATATTGAAAAGACCGTAATAGAAATTACGGTCTTTTCTTTTTGTGTTAATCTTTTTTAATATATTAACAAAAAATATTATATTCAAATTTTCTCTAATTAGTACATTAGAGAGAATTACAGTGAAAATTCAATGTGTAAGTAATTTTAATAATCCTTTTAGGAAAAGTTTATTTGCTAACCAATCCAGTGCATATTATTCCCAATTGAGTAAAAGTACTCAAAATTCTTTTGGAGATATAATTTCTTTTCGGGCGAAAAAATATGACATAGATTCTATTATTAATCCTACTAATCACTGTGCGTATTGTGGATGTAAGGTATATAGCGAGGCTCAAATTGAAGCACTTGCAAAAAGTATGTTGAGTTCAAAATCACATCGTTTACAAGGTGATATTAAAAGTGTATTAGAAAAACTTGAATCTGCTGTTCGCTCTGAAGAATTGACTTTTGCCAAAAAATTGGAAAATCATGATGAAATTGATTTTTTTAGGAAATTTCTAAAATTTGCAGAAGATAAATCGTTCTTAAAAGGTGAGGCTATATTTGAGCAAATATATCATCTAGAGTCAGATGATGCGTTTGAAGTTTTGAAAAGGAACATGCGACCGTTAACTAGGACTGTTGACCATGTTTCACCGCAAAATTTAGAGGAGGAAAATAATAATTCTGATATTAATTTAGTTGAGGCTTGTTATTGTTGTAATCACGATTTAAAAAAAGGAATGTCTTTTCCAGAATTCTACGCAATGTTTCCCTCAATAAAAGAAAACATGCCACCTGATAAATTTCATTATGCTCATTCGAATTTGATGTCTTCTTCAGCATCTAGTATATTGAGCAGGATGTCTGCTACAAATTTACTAAAATATGTCCAAAGGCTTTTTGGTCAAAGAGAAGAGGCTGTTTCTCGTCTTGGAAGTATTGATTTTAGAATATTAGAAGCTAATTCTTCTGTCTCAACCAGTGTTCAAAATTGCAAAGATGAAATTGAAGCTAAACAGTTAGAAATTCAAACACTGCAAGCCAAATTGGACTCTATTTCTTCTGACGAGGAATATCAAGCCTTGATTAAAAGAATACAAAAAGTTAATCAACGTGATCAGTTGATAAATGCAATACAGGCTCTTAGGGATAGAAGAAGTAATATTAGCTCTGCATTAAATGATTTGAGAAATCCCCCTAAAAAAGCAAAAAAAAATCCTAAAGTTAATATGACCGATACTGAGAAAGAAGCAAAAATACAAACTTATAAAGATTCAATTGCTGCTTTGAATCAAGATATAGAGTTGCAAGAATCTCGTAAAGATGACATAGAACTTGAAATAATGATGCTTGATGAGCAATTCCCTACTTTAGAAATGTTACAAGTTTCCAAAAACAAGGTTGATGCTATAATTTCTGCACACTTAAAACTTGGGGCTGAAAAGGCTAATTTAGAACAGCTAAATAGTTCTTTATTGTCTTGCCAGCAAGGAATTTCTAATATAGAAGCTGAAATTTTGAAGTATCCTGAAAATGACTTTGATCCTTCTTTATTTTCAGAAGATGAGCAAGCTCTTTATCAAAGATACCTTTCTCTTGTAGAAGCTGCTAAGTATATTGAAGCACATTCTGCCGGTAATGGCTTGAAAGCAATTATCAATATTGCTGCAAAAAATTCAATTGATGCTGAAATTTCTGAATTATTACAATCGAATATAGTAATAACTGCAAATGATGCTCTGAAACGTAAGGAATTTCAATCTGAGCTTGATTCTTTGAAAAGGCAAGAATCTGAGTTAAAAAAACAAATTAGTTCTTCTGAAAAAAATATTGAAAATTATTTGAAAGTTACTGGTGGAAAGACATTAGAAGATTCTCAATTAGAGTCTCAATCTTTGGCTGCTCATATTAGGCGTATAAATGATAAACAAGCTTATCTCAAATTGCCATCTGTTATTTCTGCTCTAAAGGCTGAAATTATATTACTTCAGTCTACTATTAAAGATTTAGAAGTTAAGCAACTTGATATTGAAAAACTTAGAGAAACTCAATCTTAATATTGTAACAATATTTGTTTCTTTGACCATTTTAAACTATCATTTTATTAGGGAGCGTGTATGCAAAAATATAAAATACTAGTTCTTGATGATGATAAACTTGTTACTTCTTCATTAAAATCTTTATTTATGTTAGAAGGATTTTGTGATGCTGCTTTTTTTAATGATCCTATTGAGGCGCTTAAATATTTAGAAAAAAACTCTAGAGATGTAATAATTTCTGATTTTATGATGCCTCAAATGAATGGACTAGAGTTTCTTTCAAAAGCAAAAGCAATGTATCCAAATGCAAGTATGATTTTACTTACAGGTTATGCAGATAAAGAAAATGCTATTAGAGCTATAAATGAGGTTGGTCTTTATAAATATATTGAAAAACCTTGGGATAATGATGAACTTATTATAAATATAAAAAATGCCTATGAAAGAGCTCATTTGATAGAAAAATTGGAAGAAACAAATAATCAATTGACAAAATATTCTCAAAATTTAGAGGAACTTGTAAAAGAAAAAACAGCTGACATTATCGAAATGAATGAAAGATTGTCTGCAATAATTAATAATTGTGCTGATGGAATAATACTTCTTTCCTCTAATGGATTTGTTTTGGATGTAAATCCTGCCTGTGAGTTGTTATTTGGTTTGTCTGAAGAAATTTTAAAAACAAAAAATGTAAAAGATCTTTTTGAAGCAAAAGAAATTGATTGGAATAAAGTATTCTCGAGTAAAGATGAAAATTTGCTCAGAGAAATTAATGTTATAAATGTTGTTAATGGTAATAAAATTCCTGTTGAGATTAGTTGTGCCTATATACCTGCTAAATCAGAGAATGAACAAGAAAAATATGTGTTTGTGATAAGAAATGTTCATTTTCAAAAAGAAATGGACAGACTTAGAGAAGATTTTATTGCAACTTTGACTCATGATCTTAGAACGCCTTCTGTAGCTTCAATACAAACCTTAGAATATTTCTTGAACGGGAAACTTGGGGAGTTGAATGAAAAACAGCAAATGCTCCTAAAAACAATGAAAAAAAGTCATGAAGACATGCTTGGCTTAGTTAATACATTATTAGAAGTTTATAAGTACGAAGCCGGTCGTTTAAAATTAGTTAAAACACCTTTTGATTTTTCCTTACTTCTTGATGAATGTATTGAACAAGTTTTACCAATTGCTGATTCAAAACATCAAAAAATTGAGAAAGTATATAAAAATTTAGATTATGCAGAAGTCTTGGCTGATAGAAATGAAATAAGAAGAGTTATTATAAATTTACTAGGTAATGCTGTTAAATATACTCAAGATGGCGGATACATTGAAGTAAAAGCAGAAATTGAGTCAAATGACTTGCATTTCTCTGTAAAAGATAACGGAGAAGGTATTTACAAGAAGGATATTCCTAAGTTATTCAAACGTTTTTCACAAGGGACTCAGGAAAAACGTTCTATCAGTACCGGTTTGGGACTTTATTTGTCTAAACAAATTATAGATGCACATGGCGGTAAAATTTGGCTTGAAAGTGATAAAGGCAAAGGTAGTGAATTTTTCTTTGTTCTTCTTGATTCCGTTATGTTAAAAAATGAGGATAAATTATGGACGGTATAAAGGTTTTACTTGTAGAAGATCATACTATGGTAAGGCTTGGGCTTTCTCTAGTCTTTGAAAATTCGAAGGACATTAATTTAATAGGGGAGGCTGAAAATGGGAAAAAAGGAGTGGAACTTGCTTTGAAGCTGAATCCAGATGTTGTTCTTATGGATATAGGGCTTCCGGAAATGGATGGTATTCAAGCCACTTCTTTAATTAAGAAGTCTAATCCTAATATAAAAGTTTTGATATTTACTTCAAGAGAATCAGAAGATGATGTATTTGATTCTTTATCTGCCGGAGCTGATGGTTATATTATGAAGGGTGCTAATGAAGAACAAATGATTTCTGCTATCAAAGCTATAGCAGAAGGTACGGCTTGGTTAGACCCTGCTATTGCAAGGTTGGTTTTATCAAGTGTAAAAAGGCAAACTTCGACATCTGTTGATAACAATATCTCATCAGTAAATAAAAATGCAAAGAATGTTTATGGACTTACAGACAGAGAAATTGAAGTGTTAGCTTTAATTGTTGAAGGGCTAAATAACTCTCAAATTGCGAAAAGACTTGTTATTACTCTTTCTACAGCGAAAGCGCATGTTCATAGTATTTTGCAAAAGTTATATGTTACAAATAGAACTCAAGCGACAATTCAAGCTGTTAAAGAAGGTCTTGTTTAATGAGAAATTATTTAATTTTATTATTTTGTTTAATACTGGCATCTTCTTTTGTAAAAGCTGAAAAGGTTATTCCTGATCCTTTATATTTAAATTCTGAAGTATTAGATTCATCTAAAGTTGAAGAACCTGAAAAGGAATATGACCCTAGAACTTTGCAAGAAAAGGTTAGAGAAAAACTTCATTTACCACCATCAAAGAAGACTTATTATCATAATATTGATAAATCTAATATGCCTATTACAATGGACGATTATTATAAGCTATCAGCTGAAAAAAAGAGAAAAGATTTTATAATACCTGAACCATCTTTTGAACAAAATAGTGAAATTATTTTACCTGATCCTCATTATAGAGTTGTGAGTTATAATTCACCTCCCGGTCAAAGAAATATTGACTTAACAAAACTTGTTGCTCAAAGGACAATTGCGTCCCCAGGGATATTGTCTCCAGATAATAAAAAAATGGTGTATACTAAATGTTTCTTTTATCCAAAATATTCTCAAACAGCATCATCGGCTTATTATATTCCCGTTAAAGAAAATATTAATGATGCATATGAAGCTTTATTTAAAACAAATGTTATGCAAGGTGATGTAAAACCTATTGTTACTGTTGGAATGGATTATTTACAAGAATATCAATTTAAAACACTTTTCCCGATAGATTGGTCTAAAGATAGTACAAAGATTGCCTTTAAAGAAAAAATAGGTTCTAATTTATATGAAACTTGGCAGACTAATGTTATTATTTATGATTTTAAATCAAAATCTTGGAAAAGATTAACTGCTGTAAGAGAAGCTATAATATATTGGTGGCGTCAAAATAAACAGATTGAATTAAAAGATTATTTATGGGATATTTTCCCAATTGGTTGGGATAAAAATAATCCTGACAGATTAATTGTATATGCCTATGCTTTTACTAAAGATAAACCACTTTTTCTTGGAACTTGGAGTATAGACTATAATGAAGAAAAATCAGAATTGATTTCTATTGATTCTACTAATGTTCAAATTGATTTGAATGGATTCGGGCTAAAAGAAATTAAGTTTGAGCACTAAACTTTTACTATGTTAGATATTTAAAAAGTTTTTTATTATGCTCAAAGGTTCTTCTATTCCTTTTTGTGATAATTGTAATATATTGAAACTATATATTTTGCCATTTTCTGTTGTAAATATTATTGGTTGAAATAGTTTTCCTATGTCTTTTTTATCTATGTTCTTTATTTTCGAAATTTCAAATTCTATTTTGTGAAATTTCGGAAAATTTTTAAAAAGAAATGTAGAATTATTTATTTGAATTATGTTTTTTTCTTTATCTATTAATAGTTCACTTCTGTATGGGATAGAACCAAAAATTAAAAATGAAAAAATAAATAATATAATAGCACTTGATATATCAAACAAGAAATATGAACTTTTATAAAAATCACCTCTTTGTATATCTATTTTAAAGGAATTAAGAGAGGTATCATTATTCAATTCATTAAATTTATTTGTAATCCATTTTGTTAGGTTTCTATTTATTGTATAGTTTTTATATAGTATAAATTTTGAATGGTCTATTTCACAAGGTAATTCAACACAATAATTTGCTATGCCTCTATTATAATGTGTATATAATTTTGCTTGCTTCATTTCTATGTATTCGGCTTTTGTATTTTTCTTTCCATATATGAAAAAATCTTGCTCTATGTTGCAAAGCTTTTTATCTTTTATTATTCCTATAGATACTTCTTGATATGATTCAATAAAATTATGAAAGGCATATAATGAAATGAAGAATATAATAATAAATGATATATTTGTTATTACTGAAAATGGAAGTGTCCTTTTTGACGTTATTTTTAAAATATTTTCATTTAATAATTCTGTTTTTATATTCATTTAAGATTCCTATAGTGTTTAGAACATAATAGAGTTATATATTTTTACACTCTTTCTTATATCTTCTTCAGTAAACATCTCTAGAACAAATGTTGGGTCTATTTTTGATTCTTTTATCCTTCTTAGAATAGTATCGTAATCTAATGTTCCATTGTTTAAGTTAGAATGGTCATCATTTTCTCTAAAATTGTTGTGTATGTGCAGATGATATAAATTTTTACCATATGCATCCAACCATTCAATTACATTTGTATCATGTGCATATAAATTTACGTGTCCGCAATCTAAGGCAAGCTTTAAATAAGGAGAATCTATCTGTTCAAATAAATCAAGACAAAATTGAGGTGATGTTTCAAATACATTTTCTATTACTGCTATAATATTCGCCTTTTCAAACTCTTTTATAAATTCTCTCCAGAAAGAGATAAAATTCTTTTTAAATATTTCAATAGAACCATAATGCTTTGTGCCTTTGTTTCCAGTATGAAATAATACTGTATCTGCTTTTATTCCTTTACCTATTTCCAATGATTCAATACATCTTTGTTGGGCAATTTCTCTTAATAGACAATCTGAACTTGCAATATTTACATCTGAAAACATTGCATGCAGTGTTACTCTATCTTTAAAATCTGCTAAATCTTTATTTAAAATTTCAATAGTATCATTTACGGTAAGATTTTTGTCTTTAAATAATGGAACTCTGCTGATTTCAATACCTGTTCCAAGTTCTTGCGCTAAAAGTACAGAGTCTCTTATTGTCTTTTTGGCTGAGGATGATATTAATAATTTATTTTTGTTTGCCATAATTTATTCCGCTGTGTGCATTATGTTTAGATTTAATCTCGCCGAAAATTCACTGATTACATCATTTAGTATTGATGTAAGTTTCTCTGCTGAAAAGTCTTCAAAGTCAAATGTTAATCTTCTTATTTCCGGCTGCTTTTCTTCTTCATTATGCTTTATATCCATAAGTAACTTTATATATGTTGGATATGTAATTATAAGTTCACTCGATATATTATCTTGTGAAATCGTAAACTTACTTTCTGTTTCTTCTATGGAAAAATCAATTTTGGCATTTGGAAACTTTTCCGCGTTTGCTGTTTGAA
The DNA here is from genome assembly GCA_944322895.1 of Candidatus Gastranaerophilales bacterium. Classification (GTDB taxonomy): domain Bacteria; phylum Cyanobacteriota; class Vampirovibrionia; order Gastranaerophilales; family Gastranaerophilaceae; genus Avigastranaerophilus. The sequence continues at coordinate 4,791 of CALUQL010000004.1, read as the reverse complement.
TTTGGTAGAAAACAGGAGCGACTATTTTTTCAAAGTTATTGTGGAACTCTTTTTTAAAATCTTTAAATTTCTTTCCGTTTTCATCACGTACTTCTATTACTTCTGCAGCTTCATTAAATGTTAGGTCATATAAATAATTGAATTCTTTTCCTGCTGCAATTTGATCTTTTAAACTTTGGTATAGTATTGGTTCCATTTCTTCAAATGATGTTGTTATTTCCGCTGCAATTGCATAAATTTTACAGGTGCTTGCAAGCGTATTCCTTATTCTTGAGGCTACTGATTTAGCACCTGCTATACCTGCATTATATAGTATTAGATAAAATCCTGAACTTTTTCCATATGCTACAATATCATTTCCTCTTGGGATAGCTTTTACCACTGATGCTATTTTAGAAAGATTTAATCTTTTATTATCTATTTGAATAGGTTTCAAATACATAAATACTGTGTTTTCAAGATTTTCTTCTATGCTTTTACTAAAAAAGTTTCTTAAAGCAACAGGTGCTTGTTCTTTTCTATATATTCCTGTTTGTTTATCAATTATATTGGCAGAGATTAATATCTCATTGTGTATATCTATTTGTTTATATAATATTGATTTTTGCAATGTTAGGAATATTCTCATTAATATAACTGAATCAGTATCTGTTAAGAAGAAAAAGTCGTCTATTCCATTATCAAAAGCATACATTAATAAATCTTCGACCAATGAGTCCATTACAAAAATTATTGGAACTTTATCCAATGCTTTTATTGTTCTTATTTCTTTTATTATGCTTATAGAATCAGAGTTCGCGCAATAAACCAGTATCAAAGACGGTTGTGTAGAATTCAGAACGGAGATAGCTTCAATATAAGTAACAATTTTTATAGTATCACATTCTCTTAATAATTTTATTTTTTCTGATATATGAATTCCAATTTTATTATCATTTGATATTATTAGTATTGAACCGTTTTTCAATTAATTCACCTTCTATTTTTAAAACATACCTTTTTTTCTGAAATAAAAAACAACCACTGTTGACGTTATTATTGATAAAGCTACAACAATAAGAAATCCGTACGGATTATCACCATAGGGAACTTTAACATTCATACCCCACAAGCCGCCAATCATTGTAGGTATAGACATAATTATTGTTATTGCTGCTAAAAATTTCATTACTAAGTTTAAGTTATTATTGATTATAGATGCAAAACCTTCCATCATTGCTTCTAAAATCATTCTATGCATATCTACCATTTCTATAGCCTGTCTTGTATCAATGATAACATCTTCTAACAGGTCAATGTCCTCTTCTGTCGTTTTTAAAAGATTTGTTGATGATTTTGTCATTCTCATTATTTTCTGCAATACTATATCATTATCTTTTAACGCTGTTGAAAAATATACCAATGTTTTTTGTATTTCCATTAGTTGAAATAGAGCTTTATTGTTTGTTGCTTTTTGTAGTTCTACTTCTATATTTTCTGTAGTTCTATTAATAATGTCTAAATATTTCAAATAAAATTTTACAGAACGATATAGAATTTTTAGCATAAACTCTGTTTTATTTCTTGTATCAAATGCATAAGCAGTCGTTTCATTGAAAGATGAAAGGATATTATTATCTTTTGAACATACAGTTATTATTGATGTTGGAGTATATATTATACCTAATGGCAGAGTATCAAAACATCCATCTTCTGTCATAATTGGTAGGTTAGTAATTATGAGAGTGTTCCCATCTTCAATTTCTATACGTGAGCGTTCATCTAAGTCTAATGAATTTAAAAGAAAATCTTCATCTAAGCCAAGAACTAATGAAACTTGTTTTATTTCTTCTTCATTTGGGGCAATCAAACTGAACCATGAACCTGACACAGCTTCACTTATACTTAGTTTTAGAAGTTTTTTATTGTCTTCCGATTTTAGTATCTTTATCATAGTTCTATTCTCTGATTGCTATATGTCAATTAAAGCATAAATTCTATTATATTGGAAGTATTACCATATATTTAGTTGAGATAATTCGATGTTATAAGTTTAATTAAAGTTTTTTATTTTTCATAATTTATTGATTAGTTTTTTGTATTCTTATATTAAGAATATTTTTTTCTATAAGTTCTTGCAATAGTTCTTGTTCTGTTTGATTGCTATTCTTTTGAGCTTTAAATGCTTCATTATTATATATATATACTAAAAATTTTTTCTTTTCTTTTATTCCATATATTTTTGTAAGAATTTCCGGTATTTTTATATAATATAGAGAAATATTTTTATTTGTGGATGTTGTAAAAATTTCATTCTCAATGTTTATCAAAGTTATAATACTTCTTAATTCTTGTTCGGAATCTTGGATATTTTTTTCTTTTGTGTATTTTAAGTAGCTAATTGTTGTCTTTTTCAAATTATCCAAGACATTTGGATATACCAAATTAGAAGCAAGAGTATTAATTTTATATTTTAATGCTGTAGCAATCTCATTATCTGTAATCCCTTTTTTTACTTCTTCTTCTGTTGTTTTTAGAAGATTTAGCATTTTTATATAAGTATTATTATCCATCTTACCTTTTTGATAGAAGCTTTTTACACTATTTTCAAATGTAAGCCAAAAATATGTTAAATCTCCATTTTTTTGATTTTGGCATATGTTGTATTCTGTTTTTAAATCAGGAAATGTTTTTAGTATTGCTTCTAAAAAGAAATAATCAAAAATGGCAATACGTTCATCTTTTACATATTCATTTTTTGAAATTGTATTATAAATTTCCCAATCTACATCATTAAATGTTTTAGTAAGAACTTTCATTGGACCATCTTTTATTTCTATATTAAAATACTTGTATACATAATCAGATTCTTCATATGCACTTATTTCTAGTGGGTTTCTCATATTTTCTGATAATCTGTAAAAATCTGAATAAGAACTTGTTAATTCAAGATTGTTTTGTGTTAAAAATCTTGTTAAGGCTTCTTGATAGAATTTTCCATTGAAATTTTCTGTATTTGCATATGTGGCTACCCTTTTCCAGAAAGATGTATCAATATATTTTATGTTATTGTCTTTAAATAGTTGTTCAAACTCTGTTATTCCCATGTATTTGCATATTTTTGCTAATTTGTCAAAATGATCGAGTTCGTGAGCTAATACTGCAATTAATTTTTTTGTATCAAGTTCGTATAACATTTTACTGCTTATATATAAGTTTCCGGTGTTAAAATCAAAATTTGCAACCATATAATTTCCTTCGGTTTTTGATTTTGATTGGTCAATATCACTTGGAATCACTCTTATGCAGTTTTGAGGATATCCTTTATAAACTAATAGTCTGTTAACTATATTTCTTGCAGAATCTATACTTTTTGCGGGGTACTGAGAAATAATATCAAGTATCTTATTGTAGTCTGCTTCTGTATTCTTGGCAGTGACAACTTCTTCTTTATTTTTATAAACTTTAGATATTTGTTGGGTACTTCTATTGTTTTTGATTTCTATAGAATTTTTGAGTTCTTTTTCTGTAATATCTTTTTTTGTTGGGTATGATGTTGCATTAGAATATTCTAGCATTTCTTCGAACGTTTTTGTTTTGTTAACGTTTTGATTCCCGCTTGGCTGACTAATATAATAAATAATTATTGAAAAAATAACTAATAAGAAAAATATAAATTTTAAAGAAATATGATTTTCTTTCCTATTATACATTGAACTTACCTTTCACAGGCAAATTATACCATGTTTAATCTAGAAGCTCAAAAGTATTAAGAAGATGAAATTAAGCAACGTAATTAACACCAACATATTTTGGTGTTGATTTCTCAATATCTTTGCCTAATTTCTTCTGAATTGCCTCAATGATTTTTTGCAGGATAGATACTTTGGTTTCATCTGCTTTTGTTTGAAGTTCAACATCATTTGCTTGTGCAAAAGATGGACGAAGCGGTAAACTGTTTCCAAAACTTACAGATGCCATCATATTGTCAGCATTCTGCATCATCCTTGATGTAGCAATATTTTGAGCCAAAATAGCATTTTGCATCGCTAAATATGATGTCAACATTTCTTTTACACTCCTTACTACTAATATTATAGCATATATTTTTCTTATTTAAAGTGATTTCACATGTTTTGTTGCAAGTTCTTTTTCATATTCTGTTTTTACGTGAAAATCGTTTTTACCGTTTTGTTGTTTTTTTCTATAGTCATACATCATTTTGGGAACAACATAACCTAAGAATAAACAACATACTCCTATGTTAAGTATTGTTGAACCTACTTTTAATGCTTTAATTTTGTTTAGATATGATTTTGTATTATTCGAATTGGTTGAAGATGATATGAATTTTTGCAGATTTTCTGCAAGTTCTTGCATTCTCTTTACGTCTATATATTTTCTTGTGTCAATTTGACCTGTTTTTATCGTAGAAATAATTCCTGAACTTTTTGCTGCTTCTACAACTGTGCTGTTTTGGTTTTTAAATATATATTCATATAAAGCATTAGTATCACAATTATTACCGAATTTCTTACTAAAGTCCTTTATTTCATCTTGAAGTGATTTTTGTTTAAGTATATTCTCTGCTAAGCTTGTGGATAAAAATTTTGCATCCAGTTTTATTGGGCTTTTTAATATTTTTTCAGATGCTGTTTCTATTCCTTTCTTTATTAATTTATCTGCTACATATACAAAAAATAAAAACGAACCTTCTTTTATTCCGTATTCTGCAAATTCACCTTTAGTTCTTGCACTGGAAAGTCTTTCTCCAGATATACAAGTATCAAGTACGAACATATTATTTATTGG
>CALUQL010000003.1 GCA_944322895.1 Candidatus Gastranaerophilales bacterium | reverse complement strand
TGACATATATTTTCCTATTTGTCTATATAAATTTATATATTTGTATAGAAATATAATACCACATTTTTCAAAAAATAAAAGATGTCTTTACAATATTAAGGTTTTCAACTTTATATAATATAAGAATTGTTTAATATAAATTTTTTATTTTATAATGTACTTTGGGTAGAGATTTTTAAACTAAAATTATGACAGATTTATTAGCGGGATTAAATAGAGAACAACAAGAAGCCGTACTTCAAGATAAAGGAACTATTCTTGTTCTTGCAGGTGCAGGCTGCGGAAAAACAAAAGTTTTAACAACAAGAATTGCAAATTTAGTTAACTCAGGTGTTTCACCATACGAAATTTTGGCCGTAACTTTTACAAACAAAGCAGCAAAAGAAATGGTAGAAAGACTTTCTAAAATGATTGGAGAAGAAAAAGCCAAAAAGATGTGGATTGGCACTTTTCACTCTATTTCAGGAAGAATTTTAAGAACTGATATTGCTGAATATAAAGATGAAAACGGCAAATCATACGATAATAAATTTGTTATTTATGATGATACTGATTCTAATTCCATTCTAAAAACAGCAATAAAAAATTGCAGTTTAGATGAAAAAATCTATCAGCCTAAATTGTTGAAAACAATCATTTCAAATGCAAAAAACAAAATGTATGATGCATATACTTATGCTACAAAAGCAAGAGATTACAGAACTGAAAAATATGCACAAATATTTATGGAATACCAAAAGCAACTTCAATCAAATAATGCTCTTGATTTTGATGACATGCTTGTTCTTGCGGTTAAGCTGCTTGAACAATCTCAAGTTGTAAGAGAAAAATATTTTAACAGGTTTAAACATATTTTAGTTGATGAGTTTCAAGATACAAACTTATGCCAATATAAATTAATCAAATCTATTTATACTAATGACAAAGAAGAAGAAGATATTCCAGAAGAAAAAAGTCTTTGCGTTGTAGGTGATGTCGACCAATCTATATATAGCTGGCGTGGAGCTGATTATAGAATAATTTTAAATCTTCAATCAACTTTTAGAAAAACACATTTAATTAAATTAGAACAAAATTATCGTTCTGCTGAAACAATTTTAGAAGCGGCTAATGCTGTAATTTGTAATAATAAACAACGTATTAGCAAAAATTTATATTCTAATTTAGGGAAAGGTCATAATCTAAGCTTGTATCAAGCTAATGATGAAGCAGATGAAGCACTTCACCTTGTTAGAGAAGTCAGACGTTTATCTTTGACTGAATCACTTTCTGATATGGCTGTTTTATATAGAACAAACTCACAATCAAGAGCTATTGAAGAAGCTTGTATGGCTAATAACATACCATATAAAGTTGTTGGTGGTCTAAAATTCTACGACAGAAAAGAAATTAAAGATATAATCGCTTATTTAAAATTGATATATAATCCAAGTGATTCACAAAGCTTACGTAGAATAATAAATGTTCCTAAACGTGCAATTGGTCCTGCTACTGTTGAAAAATTACTTGAAATTGCTGATAAATCAGGATTAAAGTTTATGGAAGTACTTCAAGAACTTGAAGAGTATGATGAATTTACTTCTGCTGTTAAAACAAAATTAACTGCGTTCTATAATTTAATTATTGATTTCCAAAACCAATTTACAAAAATGGATTTGCCTGCTTTTATTGGCTATGTTCTTGAAAAATCAGGCTATATTCACGAAATAAAAGAAACAGAAGATGAAACAACAGCTGAAAGTAGAATTGACAACTTACAAGAATTTTTAAGCGTTGCAAAAGAATTTGTGCCCCAAGACAATGATATCTTAGGTGAGTTTTTATCACAAGTCTCACTTGTAAGTGATATTGACTCTTATGTTGATGATACAAAAGCACTAACACTAATGACTCTTCATAGTGCTAAAGGGCTTGAATTTGATACCGTATTTCTGTCTGGTCTTGAAGAAGGAATATTCCCTCATAGCCGCTCATTAGATGCTCCTAATGAAATGGAAGAAGAACGAAGACTGATGTATGTAGGTATTACAAGAGCGAAAAAGAACCTTTATTTAAGCTGTGCAAAAAGACGTAAAATGTGGGGTGATTATAAATATTACAATCCAAGCAGATTTTTATCGGAAATACCACAAAATTTAATTGATTATTCTGAATCTGAATATTCAAATTCAAATAATTCATATAATCAAAATACAACGTTCAAAAGGGCTGTAGAAACAATAAAATCAAAACGCTTAGAAGAAAATTCTGATGGAAGTATTAAATCAACAACATCTTTTGGAAAAGGTTTTATTGCACCTCAAAAAAGAGTTCAACACAACACAAGCTTTGTTGTAAAAAGAAAAAATAATCAAATAAATGCAGAAGAAAGAAAAAAACAAGAAGAAGCAAAGATGAAAGAACTTCTTGAAGATAACCCTATAAAACGACTTCTTTTGGAGAAAAAAAGAAAAGAGTCTGAACAAATTGCTATCTCCGCTGTTACTGAAGTAAATGAACCTAAACAAACATTTCAATCAAAAACTGAATTTTCTAATGGAGATAGAGTTTTCCACTCTAAATTCGGAGTTGGCAAAGTTGTTGAAATAAAAGAAATTGGTTCTTCTTCTATGATTATTGTGGACTTTGGAAACCAAGGGAAAAAAGCTCTGGATGCAACATTTGCTCAACTTAAAAAATTCTAATTTCTTTAATTATTAACTTTTGTTACATTACCCATAAAAAATATATACTTTATATGCACTTTTTAAACCTACACTGTTTTTATATAAGTAAGAGAAATATTTTTGAAAGAGGTTATATAATGGCTAGAGTTTTAATTTCAATGCCCGAAGAATTTTTAAGTAAAATTGACGAAGTTGCTGAAGGCGAAAATCGTACAAGAAGCGAATTGATACGTGAAGCTTTAAGAACTTATATTCATAAACAAAGAGTTAAAGAAAATGCTATAGCAATGAGAAATGCAAGTATTTTAGAATCATTGCTTGACTAATACGACTACTGCTTTAGATTGGGAATGGGGAAAAAGAAGCCGTTTAAAGGCTTCTTTTTATATTCTTTCAAACATTACAATTGTTTCTACGTGAAATGTATTAGGAAACATATCTACGGGTTGTATATAAATTGCTTTAAAACCATTTTCATTAAGTATTTTCATATCTCTTGCTAAAGTCGAGACATTACAACTTACATAAATAATAAATTTCTCTGTAATTTTAATTAAATTATTTATTGAATTTAAACTGCAACCTTTTCGAGGCGGGTCTGTAATTGAAATATCAAATTTAATACCTTTTTTTATAAGCTTATCAAACTCAACTTCTGCATCACCATTGATAATTTCAATATTATCAATCTTATTTAATTTTACATTTGCTCTTGCATCTTCTGATGCAGATTTAACTTCTTCTATACAAAATACTTTTGATGCAATTGAAGATAACCAAATACCGAAACTGGAAACTCCTGAATATGCATCTAATATTGTCGGGTTAGTAATTTTAGAAAGTATTAGTTCTTTAACTTTATTAAATATAAGTTCAGCACATAATGGATTTACTTGAAAGAAACTGTTTGCACTAATTTTATAATTAACTTCTGACAGTTTCTCTATATAATAATCGGTTCCTATAATATTTTTAGTATTATTACTCATTATCACATTTGTTTTTTGTACATTTAAATTAGCACAAACTCCACTTACTACAGAAAAATTCTCTATTATAGATTTTGACAATGCAGTTAATTTTTTATCAATATTATTAGAATTTATAACAAATATTATTAGAATTTGGCTTAAATCAGACGAAATTCTATAAACAATATGTCTTAAAAGCCCTTTATGAAACTTTTCAGAGTATCCACTTATTTCTAGTTTTTGTGCTTCTGCTTTAATATATTCATTAATTTCATTTATAATAGGAGGCTGCATCGGACAATATTTTATATTGATAAGTTCGTGCGTATTTTTTTTATAATATCCACTTAAAAGTCGTGCAGAAACCTTTGTTTGAGATACGGGCAATTGAATTTTACATCTATATTCTTTTATTTTGGGAGAGGGTATTACATTTTGAACTTGAACATCATTTCCTGCAATTTTTTTTAATGTTTCCTCTACTATAATTCTTTTTTGATTTATTTGTTCTTCATAAGAAATATGTAACCAATCACAACTTCCACAAATATTATGAAAAGCGCACTCAGGCTTAACTCTATATGGTGAAGATTCAATTATTTTAACAATTTCTGCTGTTAAATAATTCTTGTTTATGTGTGTAATTTTTATTTGTAATTTATCTTTAGGGCAAGCACCTGATACAAATACTGGAATATTATTTATTCGAGCAAGACCAAAGCCTTGATTGAGCATTTTTTCTATTTCTACTATATATTCTTCACCAGTAATCATATTTCTTTATAAACTCTTTCAATAACTTCTTCCCAATTATTTGGCTCTTTTTGTCTAAAAATTCTTACACTATTATACCAAATTGTTCTTTCTTCATCATAAAACCAACGCCATTCTGCAGTCTTTGGCAGAAGTAAATATGTTTGTATTCCTAAAGCTCCTGATAAATGTGCAACGGATGAATCTATTGTTATAATTAAATCCATATTCATTAACAAAGCGGCTGTATCTGAAAAATCATTAATATAATCTTTAAAATTATAAAAATTATCAAAGTCTTGAATATCACTTTGTATTTGGAATGAATAGAAAGTACAGTTTTCTTTTAAAATAAGTTTTTTTATATATTCAAAATTAATTGACCTGTTCTTAAATATTCGCTTATTGCCTTGCCAACATAAACCTATTTTTTTATTTTTTGTTTTTAAGATATCTAATGAAGAATATTTATTTATAAGATTTCTATCCGCTTTTAAATAAGGCTGGGTATTCTTAATTTGAGAAAAATCCATATTCAATGCATATTGAGTATCCATCAAAGACATTACAATATCATAGTCAGGTGGTAATGTGCTTTTTTTTATAATATTAATATTCGTGAAAGAATTTTGTAACAACGACAAAAGTTCTTTATCTGTTTGTAGAGTTAAACTATAAACTTTTTCGTTTAAAATTGGTAAAAACCTTGAATACATTATTGTATCGCCTAAGCCGCAATCTGAATAAATCAGAACTTTTTTCTCTTGGAAATTAACATCTTTAGACCACATTTTATCTTTGAATATTTCATTGAATTTACTTTCTTTACTTCGTAAAGTGTATAATTGCATACCTTTTTCAAACTGTTTATCTGCTAAATATAGCATTCCAAGGGTAATTTGGCTTTGCAGTGATATATCAGGCTTTTTTAACATACTTTCTAAAATCTGCTTAGATTCTTCTATATAGCCTAAATACTTGAGTGCAACAGCTTTTCCGTGCTTATAGTTTAAGTTTTTATTATTTAAATAAATTGCAATATCGTAATTTTCAAGCGCTTTATTATATTCACACAAATCCATATAATTTATAGCAATTTGAGAATATGCTTCAGCGCAATTTTTATTATTTTGAATAAGTTTTTCCAATATATCGATACTTTCTTCATTCTTATAAAGCAATCTAAAAGTTTGAGCTAAACTTAATAACAGATTTTCATCAGTTTGATTAATATCATAAGCTTTTTGTAAATATTTTAATGCTTTGTTATTATCTCTATCCTTATATAATGATGCCAAGTTTATATATGACTCTATATGAGTATTATTTAACTCGATTGACTTTAAATATGCAGCTTCCGCTTCATTATAATGTTCATTCTTTGATAATAAAACACCAAGGTTATAGAAATATATGTACTTCTTATTATTGATGAATATAGCTCGTCTTAACGCTTCAATAGAAGACTCATAGTCTTTTTTTTCTTCATAATATCCTGATAAAAGTGCAAAAATATCATCATCGTTGTTTTTTATTTCTATGCATTTTTTTGCATAGAATATTGCATTGTCAATATCATTAATATCTCTGAATGAAAGTGATATATTATATAGTGCAGAATAATTATTAGGATTTAATTCAATTGCTTTTTTATAATTTAGTATTGTATTATCATAATCGTTTAGTCTCTTATACGCCAATGCAATTGAATAATAAATATCATCATTTTCTTCATAAGACAATGCTTGTTTATAGATTTTAATTGCTTTTTCAATCTCAGAATTAAAATAATAAGCTTTAGCCAAATTAGATGCTATATATGATGACTTTTTAAGAATATATGCCCTTGATAAATAATTTATCGCTTCCGCTATATTCTTTTTTGAAAGATACAATAATCCAGTTAAATTCAAAATATTTACATCATCTGGTCTTATACTTAAAAGTTCAATATAGAGTTTTTCAGCTTCATCAAGCTTATTTGCTTGATGATAATTATATGCAAGGTCGGATATTTGTTTATAATTAAAATTCATTATTTACTCATTGATTTATGATTTAAGCACATAAGTTCATAATACCATAGAGTATCTTTTTAGTCTGTATATTAGACCTATGAAATGAATAATTAAAAAGATTAAACAATTTCTGGTAATGAAGATTTATCAATTCCTAATTTTTCAAGATAATCAAATACAGAACCTTGCTTACCTTTTTGAATCCAACTGAAATCTTCACTTAAAGAATCTTTAACCATTTTTTCATACTGTTCAGGCTTTTCAAAATATATTTTTAATCCTTCCTTCATTGCATTGTAAAATCCTTCAGCAGTTAATGGTTTTGTTTTATCAGTTAGAATACCATTTGTTTTACCGTCTCTATTTACAGTGTCAACAATACCGCCAACGGCGCTTCCAATTACAGGTGTACCAAGTGCAAATGACTCTCCTTGTGTTAAACCGCATGGTTCAAAAATACTTGGAAGTAAAAAGAAATCAGAAGCTGAAGTTAATGCACTCATTGGAGCAAAACCGTGTGCGAATACCACTCTATCAGAATCTTCTTTTGATAATTGCTTATTTTTTAAATCTTCAATATATTTTCTTTGAACTCCATTTTCACCGTCTTGTCCTGCAATATAAAAAATAGGTTTATTTCTACCAGGAAAATCTTTTTCCCAATTATCAAGAAGTAATTTTATAGCATCAGACATTATGCCAATGCCTTTTTGTGAAACTAAGCGACCAACAGAACTTATAATAGGTGTAGTTGCCAGTTCATCATTTGATAGCACAGGTAATTGAGTATTTCTGCTGCCTTCTACAAATTCTAATTTGCTTGAAAGTTTTCTAACTCTTTCAACATTATCGTCAGAATTAGACTTATCATTTTTATGTGAGAATGGAAGCATATAATCATTATAAAAGTTTATTTTGTTCTCCAATCTTGCAGCCATTACTTCTGATATGTTAGTCGTTTTGTTATATGTTAATGGCTCAACTCCTGTTTGTTGTAAAATTTGTGATTTTTTTGCTTCTATAGACAAATTATTAAAATCATTACCATTGATAATTCCAACTAATGAACCTGAATTAGCTTTTTGATTTAATGCCCATCTTAACTCTCCTGCTAATTCAGGATGATCATCTGATATTATTTCATTAGCATAATTTTGAGAAACCGGGTGGAAATAATCACTCAAACAAATTCCCATATTTAAAAGGTTTGTATGATTTGAATAGCCATCTTGTTTATTCATTATTAGAACATTATCTAAATTTTCCAAACCTGAATCACTAGGATTTGTTTTTGAAGCATTTGTTCTGGCATTTGAAACAATATCATATGCATAATTATCAAATAATGTGTTTAGTATATTAGTTGTTGATTCTTTTCTTTGAGCATCATTGTTGTTATTTCTTGTAGAACCTTGATACATAGCATTATGACCAATAGTAATAATAGTCATATCTGATAATTTTTTTGCAGCATCATCGGATAATTCCCCGTAGGCATTTTCCATTGGCGCCTTATATCTTGCCAAAGCAGCAATTGGAGATGCCTGCCAATCATTTAAGACTAAACCGTCAGGAGCTTGAATAGAATCAAATACCTTACTATCAAATATTTTTAATCCCTTAACACTCTTTGGATCTTCTTTTGCTTTTGCAAACTCATAAACAGCTTTAGAGAAGAATGCAAATTTTTCCGGTTCTTCTGTTTTTTCACTTGTCTGATAAATTGTACCGTTAAAATAATTATCATTTTTTACAAAGATAAGTTGTTTTTCTCTTCCTGATTCATCTTTTGTTGAAGACAAATAAATTTCAACATCTTCAGTTTTCGATTTCGCACCCTGATATGCATCTAATTTGAAAGAAACTACTTTTTCAAGTTTAAAATCTTTTCCTTTATAGGAATAAATATATTCATTTCCTTCTTGTCTGAACGATGCAATACCTTTTTGTTGATACATAGGAATAAAAGTTGGTATATCTATACCAAGTTTTGTAACATTATTTTGTATTTCGACAGGAACAGAACCAAGACCGCCTTCTTTGACTGGTGCAAATTCTGATGTAATTGACCATAATGTAGGATTTTCTTTTGTTATAGGTTTTACTTTTGGTGATTCAAATAAATATTTGGGTGCTGAACTCCTAATTTTTTCAAGTGCTTGAACATATTTTTGTTCATTTTTATTTAATGAGTTAGAATTTTTTAATAATTGTATACCGTTTACATCCACAACATATTTTTGAACTAAGCTATTTCCATTTAACGCCATAGCTTGTTCTGCTGCGAAAATTGCTTGTGACGATTTTGACGTTATATCACTAACCTTATCAGATACTTTTTGTGGAAGTTCTTTTTTTACATCATCTGAAAGATCACCAGCCTTATATGCTGTACCAAGTCCAGCTAGAGCTAATAAAACAGACCAAATTTTTGCATTTTCTTTTTTGGAACTATTTACCATATTTTGCAAATTTTGCGTAGATAATATTCCTCTTTGCTCTGCTAAAGCTTGCATTTTTGCAATATCGTCACTTAAATTTTTAATCTGACCTTTTAGATCATTAACTAAATTATTATTTAAGCCCGCAACTTTACTTGTAGTGATTTTTGTTGCAATTAAAGCTGTTACAGGAATTGCAGCTAAGGATATTGCTATTGGAGCAACTGTCTTTGCCGTTTCAATAAGTTTCTCTTTTTTTTCTGACCTTTTGTCCTGATTATCTTTACTAATTATAGAATTGTTTGTATATACCGGATTTGTTCTAAATTCAGAAAATGCCCCAATTTCCATAAAAAACCCCTTTTCACACGCTAACAAAAAAAGGGTTATAAATCTTTAAAAATGCTATTTTTAGATTATTTGTAAAGATTTTGTTACATTCTAAATAATAAAATTTTTAAAATTATTTGTAAAAATAAATCAAATATAGTTTTCTTTATTTTATCCTTATTAAAAATAAAATTAACATCTATTTTTGAAGATTCTTGAATAATGTTATATCTTTTTATTAAATCTTCAATATGGGCCCATATTTGCCAATCAATATCTAATAAATTTGCTATTTTTATAAAATATCTTGTCAATTTTATAATTTCATACATTGTATCTTTATCATAATAATTCTGTCGTAGCCAATGTAAATCAATGTTTAAAATAATTCCAGAGACTTTTGCTTTTTTTGATTTTAAAATAAATTTTAAAATTTCAATCTTTGAACTATTTACATTAGGAATAATAATAAATTTTGTTCTTACAGTATTATTGTTATTATAATTGATATTTTTCGAGTATACATCTATATTTTGCCATACTTGATTCCATAAATTTTTTTTCTTTATATATTCAAATTTTTTAGGAGTACCAGCATCAACAGATGAAATTATAGAGACTACTCCTTTTTTAACACCATCAGAAATGCTTTTAGAAAAAATTGTAGCATTTGTATTTATATTAATATTCTTTACACCATTATTTATTAACAAAGAAAGTAACTCATCGAAATTTTTATCAAGAGTAGCTTCTCCACCAGCAATATCAATTTTTGTATTTTGAGTTAATACCTTTTTTTCAATCATATCTTTTATTACAGGTATTAAATTATATTCTCTAGTATTTTTTAAAACATTTTCATCTTTATGATTAGAACAATATATACAAAATAAATTACACTTTACCCAAACATTAAGTAAAATATAACGAAATTCATTTTTTCTTTGATCCCACTTCGCTTCTTTTATCCACAAACAATCTTTACATGCTGGCAAAGCTGAACCATTTTTCATAAGTTCGATATGTTCATCTCTTTTTTTAAAAAACTCATTCCAATCAATTATCTCACCATTATAATTTTCATACAAAACAGGCTGCCCACCACTTGGTGTTAGCATGCAACAATATCCAATTTTGTTTAAATGATTAAAAAATAGTTCACCTTCAATTGAGTGACAACTTCTATATTCTTCCATTTTCTATTAATTTATGTTTCAAATTACAACCTTACATCAATTCATTATACAATATTATATGTAGTTTTAGAAACATTTATAAGGATTAACATGAAATTAAAAGAATCAGAAGCTTTAACATCGTTCAAATATGGTTGGCTATTAAAAAGAATTTTCCCATACATAAAACCTTTTTTAGGGAAAGTAATTTTAGGTTTTATAATAGCAATACCTGTAGGTTTATTAGATGGGGTAGTATCTTTTGCACTTAAACCATATATGGACTATGTAGTAGGACAACAAAATTTAATAATTTTTGGTGTAGAAATACCATATATCGCAATGGCTTACGGTATGCCATTTGCTATTATATTTTTTGCTGTTTTTCAAGGTATACTAAGATACCTAAATTCATACCTTACAGATTGGACAAGTTTAAAGATTACGAACTCTGTCAAAAATGATTTATTTGCAAGATTAGTTTTTATGGATACTTCATTTTTTGATGAAAATTCATCAGGGTTAATTATTAACAGATACCTTACTGATCCCGATTCTGCTTCAAAGGGCATCGTAGAACAAATTAAAACATTTATTATCAGCCTATTTGGAGCAATGTCTTTAATTACAGTTATGTTGTATAGTTCCTGGAAACTCGCAATTGTGGGTGTTTTAGTTTTAGCTATAGCTTTCGTTCCTGTATTTTTTATAAGAAAAAAAATCAAATCTGTTTCGAATAAGAATACAGTTATTACAGGCGATATTATGACTACAATTAATGAAACTTATTCCGGAAACAAAGTTGTAACTGCATATAATTTACAAGAAAGACAAAAAAAATTGTTTACTAATGGTATAAACAAAAGCTTTGATGTTTCAATATCTCTTACAAAAAGAGTTGGCTGGATGTCGCCAATAATGTATTTGATTGCTTCTTTTGGAATAGCTTTTGTACTATTCTATGGTACAAAGCTAATATATTCAGGACAAATGACGGCTGGCTCTTTTGCTTCATTTGTAACATCTTTATTACTTTTATATAAGCCTATAAAAACATTAGGTAATACAATGACAAGCATACAGAATATATTCGTCGCTATGGGACGTGTCTTTGAACTTTTTGATTATGTACCATTAATTAAAGATAAAGAAACAACAATTGATATTCCTAAATTAACAAATGGTGTTACTTTTGAAAATGTCTATTTTGAATATGTAGAAAATAAGCCTGTACTAAAAAATATTAATTTACATGTAAAAAAAGGAGAAACTCTTGCTATAGTTGGAAATTCAGGAGGAGGCAAATCTACATTTGTTAATTTAATACCCAGATTTTATGACGTAACATCAGGTTCAATTAAATTCGATGGAATTGATATAAAAAACTTCAAATTAAATGAACTTAGAAAAAATATATCTTTTGTTTTTCAAGATAATTTTTTATTTACAGGGACAATTAGAGAAAATATTTTACTTGCAAATCCAAATGCAACGCAGGAAGACTTAAATACGGTACTTTCAGCATCACATCTTGATGATGTTATAGCTGCACTTCCTAACGGTTTAGAAACAATTTTAGGAGAAAGAGGATTAACACTTTCAGGCGGACAAAGACAAAGAGTTGCAATTGCAAGAGCAATGATAAGAAATACTCCAATAATTATTTTAGATGAAGCAACTTCAGCTCTAGATAATGAGTCAGAAGCAGTAGTTCAAAAAGCATTGGATAATTTAATCAAAAATAAAACCGTTTTTGTAATAGCTCACAGACTTTCTACAATAAAAAATGCAGATAGAATTGCAGTAATAAATGATGGTGAGTTAGTTGAGCTTGGAACGCACAAAGAACTACTTTCAATTGAAAATGGACAATACAAACATCTTTATGAAATGCAATTTAAGAATTCAGAGGAATTTGCTTTATGAAAAGGATTTTAATAACAGGTGGTGCGGGTTTTATTGGATCACATTTATCAGAAAGGTTATTAAAAGAAGGAAATGATATAATTTGTCTTGATAACTTTTTTACCGGTTCAAAGGACAATATAAGACATTTAATAGGAAATAATAAGTTTGAATTAGTAAGGCATGATATAATTAATGAATATCTTGCAGAGGTTGATGAAATTTATAATTTAGCTTGTCCTGCTTCACCTGTTCATTATCAATACAATCCCATAAAAACAATGAAAACATCCGTTATGGGAATTATAAATATGCTTGGTCTGGCTAAAAGATGCAAAGCGAAGATATTACAAGCAAGTACAAGTGAGGTATATGGAGATCCTAAAATTCATCCGCAAATAGAGTCTTATTGGGGAAATGTTAACCCTATTGGAATTAGAAGCTGCTATGATGAAGGTAAAAGGTGTGCAGAAACTCTTATGATGGACTACCATAGACAAAACAATATTGATATAAGAATCGCTCGTATATTTAACACTTATGGTCCAAGAATGGCATTAAATGATGGTAGGGTTGTATCTAATTTTATAGTTCAAGCACTAAAGAATGAACCGATAACTGTTTATGGAAACGGATCTCAAACCAGAGCTTTTTGTTACGTTTCAGATTTAATTGATGCCCTAATAAAATTAATGGACAGTAACTATAATAAGCCTGTAAACTTGGGGAATCCTGATGAACACACTATTTTAGACTTTGCTAAATTAATTATCGAACTTACAAATTCAAAGTCGGAGATTATTTTTAAAGAATTACCATCAGATGATCCAGTTCAAAGAGAACCTGATATTAATCTTGCTAAAGAAATTTTAAATTGGGAACCAAAAATTCAAATAAAAGAAGGACTTTTAAAAACAATAGAATATTTTGATAAAATAATTTCTACAAAAAAATATAGGGAATCTATTTGAAAAGTGTTTTTATTATATTTTTTCTTATATTATTAATTCCTTGCATAAAATCCTATGCAATAGAAGAAATTGAATTAGAAAGAGAAAATATAAAACTAAATTATCTTTCTAGAGTTTATTATGGCGAAATTAATAAGGAGGAAAAAGTATCTCCTATTTTAAAATTATTTTCTGAAAAAGGCTATCAGTTTGAAAATTCACCAATAAATTCAGTAAAAATTCATTTTCTTTATGATGGACAACTTTCTATTGAAAATATGAAAAATCATTCAACTCTATTCAAACATGATTTTACGACAATTGAACCAATGATATCATTAAAATTCAATGAAGGTAAATCAGAATTTATGTTTGATTATAACATTGTTCGTGATTTAGATGGATATGATAATTCTTTTACAGAAAAAATATCCGAATTTTATATTTCGCATAAGATTACTGATAATCAACTCATATTAATAGGACAAGGTGGCAGACTACCAAACTCATATGATGGAGCACGAGGCACTATGGATCGTGAACTGGTCTTAAAATCACAACTTGGGAGAAATTTTGGTGATGCACGTTCAGTTGGAATTAGAAATATTGCGAACTATAAATATATTGAATATGATATAGGCTTATATGATAGTACTAGGTATATGAAAGACTTTGGTAATGGAATTGATTTTACCGGGCATATAATGCTAAGACCCTTCTACAATCTGAATGAACAAGTAAAAAATATAAGAATTGGCAGTTCTTATGCAATTGGTAAAAACAATATATGTTACAATACTTATGCTCTTTTTCTTGGCTACGATTACCGAAAATTTCACATTCATGGTGAATATTCAATAGCAAATGGATATAATGGTATAGTGGAGTCTAATAATAAAGCAGATGGACTATACATTATAGCCTCTTATGATATAATGCCCAAAGTAACTTTACTTGTAAGATATGATTATTTTATCCCTAATAAAAATTTTTCTAATATATATTCACAAGAATACACGGCAGGTTTAACATACAAAATATTTAAAAATATGAAAATTATGATTAATTATATTAATAGAAAATATACAAATAAACCTTCATCAAATATGTTTTTATTTGCTACCAGATTTATTATTTAGTATAATTATTTTATGAATGAGAAAAATATAAAACAAATTGAAAATTTAATTAGTAAAATTGTTAAAATGCCTAATGATACAGAATCATATTTAGCTTTAGCAAATTTATATACAATAGAAAACGAACTTGATCTTGCAATAAACATATATGAAAGTCTACTAAATTTTGAACCGCTCAATTTTATAGCATTAACAAATCTCGGTAGTCTGTATTTTTATAAAAATGAATTTTATAAAGCAATAAACTTTTATTCTCGTGCTGTAAGTATGGGTATTGATAATTATTCTGTATATTTTAATCTGGGAAATGCATATGCAGAACTCGGAGAGTTTAAACAAGCAATGTCAAACTATATTAAAGCATTAAATAAAGATAAAAGTAATTATCAAGTCTACTCTGCAATTGCGCTTTTATATCAAGATCAGAAAAACTTTGAAGAAGCAATTATATATTTTGAAAAAGCATTAAAGTTAAGAAAAGATATACCAGAAAATTATATTAATATTGCATTAGTTTTAATGAAAATTGGAAAGCCTATTGATGCTGCAAAATTATTTGAAAAAGCAATGAATTTATTAGAAGACAACAATATGATTCTATTATATTGCGCTAATGCATATTCTACAGCTAAAAACTATAGAAAAGCGAATAAACTTTTTGAATCTGTTCTCAGAAAAGACCAATCATTTTATCAAGCATATATTTGTTATGGCATATCGTTATATGATCAAGGTAATGTAAAAAAAGCTGTACAAATGTATGAAAACGCAATAAAAATTGAACCATTAATATCCAACAGTTACATTCTTTTAGGAAATTTATTTTGTTCCGAAAAAAAATATGATAAGGCAATCGATATGTACAATAAAGTTATACAGATTGAACCTACAAATACATCTGCATATATTCTTATGGGAAACACTTATGTTATGACAAAAGATTTACGTTCGGCAATATCTTCATACAAGCAAGCTATTGATATTGATGACGAAAATGACGAATTAAAGCTTATCTACATAGAAACTATTCAAGAATATATTCGTTTAAGAAATAATAAGGAACACTCCGATGCAGCATAGTAATACTAAAGTTTCTCCTATTGAAAAAATAATTTCAACTTTATCATACCTGACAATGGGAATTATTGGATTAGTTTGGTTACTAATTGCTCATTACTCAAAAAAGAAATTAAGATATTTTCTAATGTATAATATTGTTCAATCAATGATAATTGCGATTTTTCTTGCAATATTCAAATTAGCAATAAATATACTATTTTCTATATTGTCTATAATACCACTTATAAACATAATTACAGCAAAGTTAAATTATATCATTTCTGTTAGAATTTTAATTATTCCAATATTTAATTTATCTTTTAATATCATTGAAATAATAATACATCTTATACTTATATATATAATAATTGGTATATTAATGGGAAAAATATTTTTTATACCATATCTTACAAACATTATAAATAAATTATTAAAATCTTATAATTAACCTTTTAATATATATGATATAAGACTCTTAACAGTTTTTATATTGCCATTATGTTTTATAGTCTTTAGCGTTTCGGTATGACTACCTTTTGAAGTATCATTTAATTCTTCTTGTTTTTGAACAAGCTTAGCCACATGATCGCATTTGTCTTTTAAATCTTTCAAATTATTAAAATCTAGCTCATTTGGAACTTTACCTTCAAATCCAAGCTCAGCAATTGACGGAAAGTATTCAGAATGCTTTGCAAAAGGAGGAAGAGTTCTTTGAGCTAAATACAATGCATATGTATAATCTTCAAATGCATCTTTTGTTTCTGCATTATAATATTTTTTAAAATAAGTCTTGAACGGCTTATATTCAGAACGAATAGCATTTTTATCATCTTTTAATTTATAGCATAAATCTTCAATGTCTTTTAATTTTTCAACATCAGTACCAAGAATTTGTATTTCTCCGGAATAACCATCAAAAACCCCTTTATAACAAGAAAATAAAGGACTAGATAAATCGACATTAATATGAATTGCAATATATCCAGACTTAGATTTATTTCTTATTAACTGGGTATCAGCAGCTTTGGCAAGATTACGCAACTGAGAATCAGTAGCATAAGCATAATCAGAAATTTCTTTGCCCTGTGGAAGCTTTTTGGGATCAGGCAAGTTATTTTCTATAGACGTAATCTTTAAAAGTCCATCATCTACTGCTTGTTTAAGTGCAGAAAGAACCAAACCAGTATATTCTGGATCCGACTCTTTCATTGTAATTCTTGCACCTACAATATCATTAGCATAATGCTTTACACCTTTTATCGATGTTGGTTCAATATACGCAGCACCTTCCGTATGTGAAGATTTTGGTACTTCTTCAAGAGAATCTACAATTTGTGAAAATATCTGCTTTTGTTTATCATCAGAAAAATCTCTAAAATTTAAATAATTTTTATCTTGAAAATCTGACGCTATGGTTGAAACATAGTATGAAATAAACTCATAAGGGGGAACTTTACTTGCTATTAGCTTTTTTGCTTCTTGTATAATAAAATTTTTAGAAATACCATCTTTTAGTTCAAAATATTTCATAAATTCATCAATAAGATGACATGAAAACTCATCAGCTTCGGTACTATATACCTTCGAATATTTTGATACAACCTTTTCTCTAATACTTGTAGACTTTTTTATTCGTGTTGAATATTCAAGTATAGGAAAATCTTTCGGATTAGATTCTGAGTTGACCTGAGTCAAAGGCTTTAAATATTTATCTAAAATTGATTCCAAGTAAAATCTAGCAGGCTCAGCATTTACTTCAACTTGCCTACAAGTTCTTTCAGCTGGCGCATCAACCATACTTTCTGCAATTAATTTTCCCTGTCCTGAAAAAGAAACAGTATCCTTCTGCAATGGTGCTAAATTTGGATATTTTGAAATATACTGTCTATTTTTCTTAACAGTATTTGGACATAAAAATTGGAATTTATTTATATTTATTAACATACTAAACCCAAGATTATAAAAACCGTAAATATTTTTTTATTTACTATAACATTAAAATATTTACAGAATTTAAAATTTATTTTACTATTTTCTGCAAACCTTCAGGTCTATCAATATTTCTATTTAAAAAAGAGGCTGTTTCAAAAGATAACAATTGAAAAATGACTAATGCAGAAAACAAAAAATCAATATCTGCAGACGACTGAGTAGAAATTATGCTATTAAAAGCAAAATTTGATAAGGGTAATGCTGAAATAATTAAAGAATCAGTCCTATAATCTTTATTTATCTTATTTAAAACATCTAATGTAAATTGAACATTGTGATTATTAACAACGGAAATAACTGCACATTTTTTATTTAAAATAGCAATATGACCATGTAAAAATTCACCTGTAGGATATGCAGTAGTGTTCACAAATGATGTTTCTTTTATTTTCAATGCACCTTCTTTTGCAAGAGGATAAAACATTCCAGAGGCAAGAATTGCAGCATTATCATAACTAGCAAGAATTTTGGAATATTTTTTTATTTCATCTCTTTTATAAAAAGTCTCTTTTATATACTCAGGGACAGATAATAATTCCTCAACAAATGAACGAACAGGCAGTTCCTTTTGATGCATAATTTTAGCTGCAATAAGAAATAAACAGTATAACTGTGCACACATAGCCTTTGTTGAGGCAATAGACTTTTCAAGTCCAGCATATGTGAGAATTTTATACTTTGTATTATTATATAAAGTCGAATTTTTTGTATTTGTAACAGAAAGAGTTTTATCTGTTTTTATTTTTATTTTTTCTAAAGATTTATTTGTATCAGCAGTTTCTCCTGACTGAGATATAAAAATGTATAGAGTAGAACTATCAACATCAAAACTTTCTGCAAAAGAGACCTCACTTGCATAATATGACTGAGCTTCACAATGAACTTTTTCTCTTAAAAAATTTGCTACAATTGTTGCGCTGTGATACGATGAACCACTTGCAATAAGCGCTATTTTAGTAATATTTTCTGGTACATCAATGTTAATTGAATAATCTTTTTTGACATATTTTCTAATTAATTCAAAGATAACATCTGCCTGTTGCAATATTTCCTTTTCCATACTTGATTTTTTTACAGAAAAAATTTTATTAATAATTTTTTTTAAAATATTCATTACATATCTTTCCAAATTGAATATCACTAATAAAACTTACGATTATATCCTTTAAGAACATTTTTAGGAGAAATCAGACCAATATTAAAGAGTAGTTTCGTTTGAGCTTTATTATATTCTATCATATTTTTTATTAAATTTATATTTGCCTTTACTTTTAAATTTTGAGAGGAAATAACATCAATAAAAGTTGCCTCACCAGCTTTCATATTTGCAAGTGAAAGATCGACACTCACATCAGCTGTTTCAACCTCTACTTTTGAAGCTTCTATTTTTTTGATTGCATTTAAAGAATCATAGTAGGAATTTAAAATATCTTCTTTTACTTTTCTTTTCAAATTTATAAGTTCTAATTTTTTTTGTTTTACAACTGCAGAATCTGCTTTTATTTGAGTAATAGTTCCTAATAACATGTTTTTACCAAGAGATGCTCTAACATCTAATGTTATTCTGTTGTTTGGATACATGCCTGCTCTCTTTGTACCTACATAACCATTCTGATATGACATTGTAACAGAAGGGATTATGTCTGTATAATTGGCGCTACGTTGTGCTCTATATGCGTTAATTTCATATTCTTTTGATTTTATATCTTCTCTAGCCTCAAGTGCAAATTTATATAAATCTTCTATATCTATATTAGGATCAATAAGTTCCCTACTATCAACTTCAAATTCAAAAGGATAAAGAGCAGTTAAAACATCTATACCTAAAATATTGGCCAAATTAGCTTGTGAAAGTCGTAAAGAATTAATAGTCGTTGTATATTCTAATTGGGCGCCAGCAAGTTCAGCCTGTGCTCTTTTCACGTCATATAAAGTACCTAATCCAGCATCAAACCTTGCTTGTGTATATTTTAATTGTTCAAGTCTATCATAAAGATTTACTTTTTGAACTTCCATCTCCATCTTTATTCCCAATAAATCATAATAAGCCAATACCGTATTAAGTAATATTTCATCTTTTGTAAATTCCAAAGAATATGAGGATGATTTTAATAAATTTTTTGTCTGCGCTAAGTAAAAGAAATATTTACCTTGATTTATTGTAGACCATTCTACTCCAAAAATACTTTGTATTGGTACTTCATGAACTGTAGTTGCAACAATACCACCGACTAAAAAACTACCGCCTAAATTACTTATATTAAAATCATAATATACATCAGGAAGTAATTGAAAATAAGCATTTTTATTTAACCAATATGATTCAAGTCTGCCTGCATCACTAATTTGAATATTATAATTTTTATCCAGTGCAATTTTTATACATTCCTCTAAATCTGTATATATTAACGGAGCTTTTAATTCTTGCGATATTTCCTTGTCTAAAATCATTTGCTTTTCAATATCGGAAATAGAAGCTTCACCTTTTATAATCTGAGAAAATGACTTATAACTTTGATTTTCACTACATTTTGTGTATGACTCAATATATTCAGCAACGTTTGAATAAGCAGAAAGTTGAAAAATAAATAAAAATAATATAGAAAACAAAATCCTCATAAAAAGATTATGTTTCATTTTTATGAAAAATTATCTTAGTCTATATTCCAGTACAATATGGCTATTTATTTTCCATTTTCTTAACACGAACTTGGATATCTTCAATAAGTTTTCTGTTTATTGCTAATAAATCAGATAAAACACCAAATATTATGATCTGAATACCTGTAATTACTAATATTGAAGAAATAATTAAGGATTGTATATGCCCATTGCCGTGGTCTAAAAAGTAAAGAAATAAGAATCTGGAAAGTAAAATCAAACCAACAAAAGAAATAAAAGAACCAATTGCAGCAAAAAATCTAAATGGTCTATATATAATAAACATTCTTAAAATTGTAAATGAATTTTTTTGAACATAAGTAAAAATATTTTTTACAAGCCTTGATTTTCTATAACAAGAATTAACTCTGATTGGTACGGATAAAATGTGCAGACCTTTTATTTTAGACTGAATAACAGTTTCAATTGTATATGTATAATTATCAAAAACATTAATAGACAATGCCGCATCTCTTGAAAATGCTCTAAAGCCACTTGGTGCATCTTCTGTTGCAGTTGAACTTAACAACCTAACTACTTTAGAGCCCAAAAATTGCAAAATCTTTTTAAATAGTGAAAACTCTTTTATTTGTCTAATAGGTCTAGTGCCAATAACTATATCAGCTTTTTTTTCAAGAATAGGCCTAACTAGTTTTTCAATATCATCAGCACAATATTGGTTATCAGCATCAGTATTTACAATTATATCTGCACCCTCTGCAATAGCTTTCTGAATACCAGCCAAAAATGTTTTTGCTAATCCCCTATGATGAGTTGAAGTTACAATATGTTCTACACCATAAGATTTTGCAATTTCAATTGTTCTATCCGTACTACCATCATCAGATATCAAAACTTCAATTTTATCAATGCCATCAATATTTTTAGGCAACTGCGATAATGTCACAGGCAAAGCAACTTCTTCATTATAACAAGGTATTTGAATTATTAATTTCATACGCACCAAACAGATATATGATAAAATTATGTTATTACTATACATGAAACATAAAATAAAAATGAAAAACAATACTTTTTTTAAACTATTTATTATATTTTTAATAGCTTTTTTATTACGTCTTTGGTTTATCGATAAGCCGGAAGGACTTTGGAACGATGAATATGTCAGTTGGTTTATTGCTTCAAAAAAGAGCTTTTCTGATTTTATTACAGAAATGTTTCGAAATTGCCACGCACCTTTTTATTATATCTATTTGAAATTTTGGATGTATATATTCTCAGATAGCGATATTTCTTTAAGAATTTCATCTGTAATTCCATCTTTAATGACAATTGTAACAATGTATCTTATCGGAAAAGAAGCTAAAAATAAAAATTTAGGATTGTTATGCGCCTTTCTAACTGCAATTAGTTCATTCAACATTTATTTTGCTCAAGAAGTAAGACTTTATAGTTTACTTATGTTTTTTAGTGCATTATCTTTACTATTTTTTATAAAACTGGAGAAGAACCAAACAGCAACAAATTTTATTATATTTTTCTCAATAAATGCACTTATATCTGCAACACATACACTTGGAATTATATTTTCTATAATTAATATTTCAGCACTATTTATTATTTTGTATAAAGAAAATAAATTTTTCAAAGAAAAAACAAAGGATGTAATTAAATTAATAAAATATCTTTCACCGTTTGTTATTGTTATTTTGATAATTCTTCCATTTTTATTCACAGTTGCATTTTCAAATTCTCTATCTCAATTTTGGTCTAATTTTTCATTTTCAAAAATTTTATTCTGTATCATAGATTATTTTTCACCAATACAAACAAATATAATAAATGTACCTGATACAATATATGCATATATTTTAACAAATAATAAAATTAACTATGTATTTATTATGTTTGCCCTTGTTCCTTCTATAATAGCGCTAATAAGCATATATAGAGGACTAAAAGAAAATATCTCTGCAATTAATTATTATTTTGCATCTGCATTAATATTCTCTTTCTCATTAATAATTCTATCTATTATAGGGAAAATTATACTTATAACAAAATACAGTTGTGAAATATATCCCATATTAATTTTGACATTTGCACTTGGTTTAAGTTCATTCAAAAAAGAGTCTATAAAAATAATCTTAACATCAATATTTATATTCTTAAACATATTTTATTTAATAACATCAACTGATTCAGCCCCCAAAAGAACAAGAAGTGAAGGCCATTTAGCTGTAGTTAAATTATTAGAAAACTCTCGACTGAAGAACAATGATATTGTCTTACTAACATATTATGATAAAGACAAATTTGAAAGATATCTAAATGCGAATACAAAGTATAATTTCTACTCAATTAATAAATTTAATTTTAATTATTTTATGTATAACAATAATAATTATTTCGAAACAATTAATAAAGGAAAAACTATATACCGAAATTATTTTAAAGAGTTTCCCAATAAAGTTATTTTAAAATATGTAAAAGACAACTTTAGTTCTAAAATGAAAAAAGGTGACCGAATTGGTATAATTTTCTTAAATACTGTATCCTTTTTGTCAAATGATAAAATACAATCAGTAATTAACGATAATAAGGAATATGATAGGACTCCGTTTATATTTCTTTCTTTTTCTGCACTAAGAAATAGTCTTTTGTATTCGTTCAAAGACGAATATAGAATAGACAGCATAACACAATCAGGAGATTGGACTTTATTTGTCTTCGAGAAAATCTAAAAATATTCATCAAATTAGCGTTATCAGTTAATTTCTTTGATGTTAAGCTAGCATAATTTATCCAAGTTCAATTTATAAATAGATTATTTTGACTTGAAATCAAAGACTTTTTAAATATAAATTAACAAAAATTAATTTTGAATTAAAATTAAAATGTTTATGATAGTATATATTCAGATGCTACATTTAATTTCAATTTTTCAATTTAAAGAGGGATGAAAAGCAAATATAATGAACAAATGTACCCCCCAAAAAAAAGCTATAAATATCATAAATTCTTTTAATCATATTGTCAATAAACGCGGGGTTAAGAATAGTAGATGTATGACACCAAAAGACATCCGCATATTTTAACTATAAAAAATATAAAGATTTATCATCTTTAATCTGGTTTCTTAACCATAACTCAATAGAACAAACAAAAGATTATATTGAATTAAAAGATTTAAATTTTGCAACAATGTATCAAGAGGAAATAAGTTTGAAATCATCAATTAATAAAACAAAGCCATAAAGAAAAAAGACTACATTTAAAGAAAGGATGTTTTAACTTGTATTCAAAAATAATTGCACATAGAGGTTATTGGTTAAAAGAAGAAGAGAAAAATGCTGAAACTGCTTTTAAAAGAGCATTTGATAATAATTTTGGCATAGAAACGGATTTAAGAGATTATAAAGGAGAAATAGTAATATCACATAATATGCCTTGCGGTAATGAGTTGTCTTTCGAAGAATTACTAAAAATATTAGACGGAAGAAATTTAACATTGGCATTAAATATAAAGGCAGATGGACTAGCGGATGAAATAAAACGCTTACTCGAAAAGTATAATCACGAAAATTATTTTACTTTTGATATGAGCATACCAGAAATGGTCTATCAGCATAAATTAGGTTTAAAGATTTTCACGGGTAAAAGCGATATTATTAAAAATCCAATAATGCTAGATGAAGCACAAGGTATTTGGTTAGATTGTTTTAATTCTGATTGGTTTGGCGAAATTGATATCATTGACATTTTAAAACAAAACAAACAAGTTTGTATTGTATCACCGGATTTGCACAAACGTGCACATAAAAATATTTGGGAAAGATATAAAAACATAAAAGAAATAATGATTTGCACTGATTATCCAATGGAAGCTAAGGAGTTTTTCGATGAGTAAAATAAAAGCTGTAATATTTGATATGGATGGAGTTCTAATAGATGCAAAAGATTGGCACTATGAAGCATTAAATCAAGCATTAGAACTATTTGGATTTAAAATTTCAAGATATGATCACCTTGTTACTTTTGATGGACTACCAACAAAGAAAAAATTAGAAATGCTTTCAATTGAAAAAGGTTTACCCAAAGGATTACATAAGTTTATCAATGAAATAAAGCAAAAATATACAATGGAACACGTATATATGAAGTGCAAACCTTTGTTTTGCCATCAGTATGCATTATCAAAATTAAAATCAGAAGGTTATGGTCTTGCATTAGCTTCAAATTCAGTAAGAGTAACAATTGATATGATGATGGAAAAAGCTGACTTACAAAAATATCTTGATTTTACATTATCAAATCAAGATGTAACAAAGTCAAAACCCGATCCAGAAATATATATAAAAGCAATTAGCAGATTCGGTTTAAAACCTGAAGAATGCTTAATAGTTGAAGACAATCAAAACGGAATTAAGGCAGCACTTGCCAGTGGAGCAAATCTTTTAAAAGTAGACACCGTAAATGATGTAACATATCAAAATATTAAAAATCGTATTAGAGAAATTGAAAGCGGAGATATTTCTTTTGAAGGAAAAATTTTAAGTATTGGGGGTGCCAAATAATGAATATATTAATTTTAATGGCAGGTTCAGAAAAAGACTTTAGCGAAAAAGGTTATCCAAAGTATTTAATAGAAATACAGAATAAACCAATGATACAAAGGACAATTGAATTATTAGAAACATTTAGTGAAAATATAACTTGCATTATTAGAAAAGAGGATCAAGAAAAGTATTTTCTGGGCGATACCCTAAAAATTCTTTGTCCTAAATGTAAAATTATTGAGGTTGCAGGAGATACAAAAGGTGCTGTATGTTCTGCCTTATTTGCAATAGATGAAATAAACAATAGTGAAGAACTTTTATTGATAAATGGCAGCCAATTAATAAAAACAAGTATTGCCCCAGCTATAGAGGATTTTAGAAAAAGGAATCTTGACGGCGGTATTGTAACGATTAATGCTGTTCATCCAAAGTATAGTTCTGTATTATTAGATGAAAATAATCTTGTTATACAGACAAGCGAAAAGCGTCCGATTTCCAATATAGCTTCAACAGGTTGCTGCTATTATAAAAAAGGTTCTGATTTTATTTCTGCTGCTTTTTCAGTTATAGAAAAAGATGTTAATACACAAGGTCAATATTACATCAGCTCAACATTTAATGAAATGATTTTAAATAATAAGAAAATTGGAATTTTTGAAATTCCAAAAAAAGATTATATAACTTTTTCAAACTATCAAATGTATGAAAATTACTTGGCACACAGGAAAGGGTAAAAAAGAGGATTAAAAATGATTAATATTGTAATACCGATGGCAGGAGCCGGTTCAAGATTTGCAAAAGCAGGATATAAAAAACCAAAACCATTTATAGATGTGTTGGGTAAACCTATGATTTGTCACGTACTTGATAATTTAAATATGCAAAATGCAAAGTTTATCTTGCTTGCAAGAAAAGAACACTATAATAATGAGCAAGAGACTGTTAATTGGATTAAAAATAATTACAATGTAGAATTTGTTTTAATAGATAAATTAACAGAGGGTGCAGCGTGCACTGTATTACATGCACATAGATTAATAAACAACGATACCCCTATGTTGATAGCAAACTCAGATCAGATTGTCGATATGGATATTGCTGATTATATTAGTGATTCAGACAATAGAAATCTTGATGGTTCAGTTCTTTGTTTTGAAGATTCAGATTCTAAATGGTCTTATGCAAAATTAGATGAAAATAAATTAATTACAATGATTAGAGAAAAAGAAGTAATTTCAGAACACGCAACAGTTGGAATTTATTACTTTAAAAAAGGTTCTGACTTTGTTGAAAATGCTATTGACATGTTTGTTCGAAATGAAAGAGTAAATAACGAATTTTATGTAGCCCCAGTATATAACTATGCAATAGAAAAAGGCGGAAAATTCGGAATTTATTCAATTGATAAAACTCAAATGCACGGAACCGGAACACCGGATGACTTGGATAAATATATAGAAGGGGTAAAAGATAAACTGGGATCTTTAAGATAAATGGAACAGGTACAAAAAATATACTCAAAACTTAACTCCATTGAATTGCTCCGTATTATAGGGGTAATTCTGATACTGGTGTTTCATGCTCTTCATATAATTGATGAGCCAAGAATAATTTATCCTTATTTCCGGATGTGTTGGGTTTTTGTAGAGTGTTTTTTCATTATTGCAGGTTTTTTCCTGCCTAATATACTTGTAAAAAGAACCACCTTTAAAGATTTTGCCGTTACCAGAATCATAAGATTGTTTCCGGTTGCATTCTTTGCTACAGTTTTTGTCAATATTTTCCATTTTCATAAACATTTTTATGAAATATTGCCGGATTTCTTGCTGTTGTCTCATATTGGTCTCAAAAGTTCACAGGTAGCACTATTAGGAGCTTGTTGGTTTCTGTTTGTTTTGTTCTGGTGTTCCTGTTTTTATTACTGTTTATTAAATATAATAAAAGACAAATTAAAATTTAATTTTACAGTTGTGCTGATTATTTATTTTGCGCTTGTTATGTATACAAATGATGTAGGGATCCAAACACATAATGCATACGGTATTTTCAATATTGGTATACTTAGGGGAATAATCAGTATTGGTATTGGAATTTTAATACGCTTGAATTTTTATAACCCAGAAAATATAAAAAGTATAAAAAACAAAATATTTTTCACAATTTTAGAATTATTTTTATTTTTTTATTTAATAATTAATTTAGCCTGCATTAAGTACGCAGAAGCGCCACGTAATATGGTTTTATACATTTTCCTTTTTTCTTTTTTGATTATTTGCATGGTAAATAATGCCGGCTATTTTTCAAAAGTATTAAATAAAGTTAATTTGTACCCTATAAGCAAATATAGTCTTTCTATTTATGTTATGCAAAATATTCCCTGGATATTCTTGCATCCATCACAACAAATAAGCGGATACATTTACGTTACATTATTTATAATAAGCTCTACGATCTTAGGAATAATTGCATACCATGTTATAGAAGTTCCCAGCAGAAAATTATATAAAATTTTTATAGAGGATTTACCAAATAGAATGGAGCTTAATAGATGAAAACCGCAAAACTTGAAGATATGATAAAAGGTTGGTTTGTAGGAAATTTTGAACCAACATTAATTAAAACAAACGATGTTGAAGTTGCAGTAAAAGAATACAAAAAAGGCGATTACGAAGAAAAACATTATCATAAAATTGCAACTGAAATTACCGTAATTACTCAAGGCAGAGTCAAAATGAACGGTATAGAGTATAAAAAAGGTGACATCATAGTAATGGAACCAAATGAAGCAACAGATTTTGAATGTTTAGAAGATGGCACTCAAAATGTTGTAGTTAAATACCCTGGCGCTAATAATGATAAGTATTTAGGAGCTTCTAATGAATAATGATATTTTGAATTTATTAAACATATTTTTGTATGATAACTATGAGCATATTCGGCATCAGTTTTGTAATTGCAACGATTTATGCGCCAATGTAATTGCATTTTTTAGTTTTTTATGCTCATTGGGTTTGTTAATTCTTGGTTATATTGCTAAAAACGATTGGCAAAAAACAATTAAAAGTGAAAAATATGAAGATGCTAAAAGGGATCTTGTATATTCAATAATTGATCTTGTCAGTACACTTAGAATGCATTGTTATGAAGATTTATCAGTTTCTCAGATATCAGAATTAAATCCTGATATATATGAAGAAATTGGCAAATCTGTTGAGGCAAACCGCAAAGAACGATCCAGAATTGATATTGAAATTACAAATAAATACCGTTTGTTTAATAAAAATCTGTCCCTTTTTATTTTTTACTCTAAGAAAGAACATTCACTGCTGATTGAATGTTTAAACAACTTTAAACAACAATTATGGAAGTTTGCACAGGGAGTAAATATGCTGGTAATGAAAAAATTGACGATGTATTTACATCTTGAAAATGACTATCATATAACCAGTTTTGAAGAAGCCTATAAAAAAATACAACCACAATTAGCAGAAATTGAAAAACAAAAAGAAAAAATATTATGCGAGTTAAAAGAAATATAACTATGTAAAAATCAAATAAGAACAATGGTATACTTTAAAGCTACATACATTACTTTAATAAGGAGGTATTGTGAAGTTTACGGCAGGTCAAAAATTTGTTGATTTTATAAGGCATAAAAAAGAAATAAAAGAGCGAAAAATCGCATTTTTAATGCCAATACATCCACCACATTTTGAGTATGCGAAAAATTTTCTGGAATCATTTGAATATTACAAATTAGATAAGCAAGCAGATTTTTATTTTGTATTTTCAAATGAGGAAGATAAAAAAGCTTGCAATACAAAATACGGTTCTATTGTTTTGCCTGATAATTTAAAAGACATAAATAGAGAACGAGGAATCATAAATGTAAAAAAACTTTACGGGGTTTATGAACTTAAAGACAGATATGATTATATTATTGTTTTAGACTCAGAAAGTTTAATAATCAAAAATATCGATTTGCTTGAAGTTTGTGAAACATTTTTCAGCAATAAAATATTATGGGGAGTCTTACAATATCATGGTAAATCTGATAATATGTCTAAAATGACAAAGTATGCCTCTGACTTTTTTGAAGAAAAAGATAGAATTAAAGATGATGGTCTTGATTTATGGTTTAACAATCTTTGTATTTATAAGGCAAGTACTATTGAAGATTTCTTCATAAAAACAAATCTAAAAGAAAACATAACAAAATTAACCTTTTGGCATTTTGATTATTACATGTATATGTATTACTTACTTTTATACCATAGTTTTAAACCTCGGAATTTTCTTAATATATATAATGGCTGTGCTTCAAAATTTTACACGATTTGTGTTGATTTTATGACTAAATATATGAATATAGCGACTCCCGAAAAACATAAAGAGATTACAAGGTTGGTCGGAAGAAAAAATAAAATCTTTATACTTATACATCTGGATAGAGGGGAACTTCCCAGTGATCAGCTTCTTCCAGAAAATAAATATAAAAATAAAGTAAGATATATTTTATCATGCTTTATTCCTAACAAAGTTTTAAAAGTAAAAATAAGAAACGGATATTAAATGAAAACAACTAGACTTGAAGATATGATAAAAGGTTGGTTTGTAGGAAATTTTGAACCAACATTAATCAAAACCAATGATGTAGAAGTTGCAGTTAAAGAATATAAAAAAGGCGATTACGAAGAAAAACATTATCATAAAATTGCAACAGAAATTACCGTAATTACTCAAGGCAGAGTCAAAATGAACGGTATAGAGTATAAAAAAGGTGACATCATAGTAATGGAACCAAATGAAGCAACAGATTTTGAATGTTTAGAAGATGGCACTCAAAATGTTGTAGTTAAATACCCTGGCGCTAATAATGATAAGTATATAGGAGAAATATAGATGAAGGTTTTAATTACTACGTCAAGTTTTGGCAAAAATAACACTGAGCCCTTAGAGTTAATGAAAAATAACGGTTTAGAATATATTATTAATCCTTTTGGTAGAAAACTTACAGAAGAGGAACTTATAGATTTAATTAATGAACATAAACCAGAATATCTAATTGCCGGTACTGAGAAAATTACATCTAAAGCACTTGATATAATGAAACCTTATGTAAAAATGATTTCTCGTTGTGGAGTGGGCATGGATGGAATTGATTTAGAGTATGCAAAAAAAATTAATCTTCCGATAACAAATACTCCTGATGCACCAACAATGCCTGTTGCCGAATTAACTTTAGGAGTCATTTTAAATCTATTAAGAAAAATTTCTTTTGCTGATAAATCAATAAGAAATGGCGAATTTGAAAAACCAATGGGAAGTTTGCTTAATAAAAAAACAATAGGTTTAATTGGGTGTGGAAGGATAGCAACGCACTTAGCAAAATTATTACAACCATTTGAATGTGAAATAATCGGGTTTGACCCATATATCAGCACACATAATTTAATTAGTCTAAAATCATTTGATGAAGTAATAAAAAATGCAGATATTGTATCACTACATATTCCATATACACCTGAAAACAAATATATTATAAATATAGATGTATTAAAAAAGATGAAGAAAAATGCGCTGTTATTAAATATTTCAAGAGGCGGCTTAGTAAATGAAAATGATTTAATTTATGCATTGGAAAATAATATTATTAATGGAGCCGGCATAGATTGTTTTGAACAAGAACCATATAAGGGTGAACTGATTAATTTTAATAATGTACTACTTACATCACACATAGGTTCATATGCTTCTGAGGCAAGATTAAAACAAGAGCTTGATTCAATTAAAAATATTTTAGAGGTGCTATAATGCCAAATGTTTTAGTCACAGGGGCTTCTGGTTTTGTTGGAAGTCATATTGCAGATGAACTTACATTAAACAATTTTGATGTAATTCTCTTTGATAGAAATAATTCTCCATATCAAAAGAAAAATCAATCTATGGTTATTGGTGATTTATTAGATAAAAATCTTTTAGATCAAATAACAAAAGGTGTTGATTATGTTTATCATTTCGGAGCTATTGCAGATATTGATATAGCAAACAAAACGCCTTATGACACCATTTTAACAAATATCATTGGTACAACAAATTTAATTGAAGCCAGTTTAAAAAACAATGTAAAAAGATTTATGTTTGCTTCAACTGTTTATGTACAATCAGATAAAGGCGGGTTTTATGCTGCAAGCAAAAAAGCATGTGAAGATATAATTGAAAATTATGGTAAAAATAATAATTTAAACTACACAATTTTACGTTATGGCACTTTATATGGCAGCCGTTCAAATGAAAAAAACGGTTGCTATCGAATTATAAAAAATATTTTAACAAATGATAAATTTTCATATGACGGTACAGGCGAAGAAATGAGAGAGTTTATAAATATAATAGATGCAGCCAAAATAAGCGTTCACTGTCTAGATGAAAAATTCAAAAACGAATGCTTAATTTTAACAGGTTCAGAAAAAATGAGAATGAAGGATTTAATCGAAATGATTAAAGAAATTCTAAAAAAAGATGTACCTGTTGAATATCTTGGTAACAAAAATCCATTACACTACAATATAACACCATATAGTTATATGCCTAAAATAGGCAAAAAAATAATTACAAATCCATATATTGATATAGGACAAGGACTTATTGAATTAATAAAAGAAGTAGCAAAAAAGGAAAATTTACATGAAGATAATATGTCTTTCGCATATATTAAATAATAATCTTAGTTGCTACAATAATGAAAAGAGTATTAATATATCACTATATAAAAATAATGAGCTGTTATTGAATTTTCCCGCTCATTCTTCTACTCACATTGATTTTCCTTTACATGTAAAAGAAGGCGGAAAATCACTTTCAGATTACAACATAAAAGATTTTATTTTTTATAATCCATATGTTTTAGAAGTTGACAGCAACAGTAATTATATTCAACCAGAAGATTTAAAAGAGATACCTGATAAAACAGATTTAATAATTATTAAACTTTTAAACACTCCTGAAAGATACAGTGATGAGTATGCCACGAATAATACAGGGGTAGGGGTTAACACGGTAAAACACTTAAAAGAAAAATATAAGAACTTAAGAGCAATTGGAATAAATAGCATTTCTATAAACGCATATAAAAATAAAGATGAAGGCAGGCAAGCTCATAAAGAACTTCTTCTAGCGACTCCTGAAATTTTAATAATAGAAGACATGAAATTAAATGAAGTATCAGAAGGAGAATTAAATAGGGTAATTGTATCACCGTTATTAATCGCTAATGCAGACGGTGTTCCGGTAACAGTTATAGCAGAGGTAAACAGATGAAAAAAGATTATAAAGCTATATTTTTTGATTGGGATGGAGTTATAACAGATTCTGTTAATATCAAAACAGACTCATATTATGATATGTTTATTGATTTTGGAAAAGAAGTTCAAGAAAAAGTAAAACAACATCATCTCCAAAATGGTGGTATGAGCAGATTTGAGAAATTTAAATTATATTATAAAGATTTCCTTGGAATAGAAATTGATGAAAATAAAGTTAAAGAATTATCAAATCAATTTTCAAAGTTAGTTAAAGAAAAAGTTGCAAATGCTCCTTTTATAGATGGAGCCGTTGAAACCATAAAAAAAGAATACAACAAAGGTACAATACTTTTTGTAGTATCAGGTACACCAACTGATGAGATGAAAGAGATTGCAGCCAATAAAGGACTTGCAGGATACTTTAAAGAAATCTGCGGCTCGCCTAAAAAGAAAGCTCCGTGGGTTAAAGAACTGCTTGCTAAATACAGTCTTAAGCCGCAAAATTGTTTGTTTATCGGTGATGCTATGGCTGACTATAACGCGGCAAAAGAATGTAATTTAAACTTTTTAGGGATTAAAATTCCGGGCTGCAAAACAGAATTTCCGGAAGGAACAGTTATAACGAACAGGGTGGAGTTATAGATATTAGATTTTGAGCAGGGAGATTAAATATGAAAAATATTGCATTAATAACAGCTAAGGGAAGTAATTCCACATTAAAGAATAAAAACTTAATAGAAATAGATGG
The DNA here is from genome assembly GCA_944322895.1 of Candidatus Gastranaerophilales bacterium. Classification (GTDB taxonomy): domain Bacteria; phylum Cyanobacteriota; class Vampirovibrionia; order Gastranaerophilales; family Gastranaerophilaceae; genus Avigastranaerophilus. The sequence continues at coordinate 25,620 of CALUQL010000003.1, read as the reverse complement.
GAAAACATTTCTGGGGTGGCAGCTGACAGCCGCCAAAGAGGCTAAATATATTGATGAAGTTTTTGTTTCGACAGAATGCCCTTTAATTAAGGCAGAAGCACTCAGATATGACGCAAAAATCATTGACCGCCCTGCAGATTTGGCACAGGCAATGACAAACCACGGAGATGCCATCAAACACGGAGCAATTGAGGCAGAAAAAATGCTGGGTGAAGAAATCAATATTGTAACTATTTTACTTGGCAATACCGCATACAATCGCGGTGAAGATATTGACAAAACAATAGAAGTCCTAAACAAAAATGAAGAAGCGACTTCCTGTATGACAGTCTGGCAAGCACAGGATGATCACCCGTACCGGGCAATGAAAATCAATAATAAAGGATACTTAGAAGGATACTTGGACCTAAAAAATGCAGATACAAATCGTCAGAGTTATCCGGATATTTATTTTTACGATCAGGGGCCTTGGTCTGTCCGATATTCTGTTTTAGTAAATTGTGAACGAGGTAAAACAGGTCCTGCTTGCTGGTGGTGGATGGGTGATAATTGTATCCCAATTATTAGAAACTGGGTAACGGGTAAAGATGTACACTCTCAGCTTGATATTGAGATGACAAGAAATTGGTTAAAAAATAGGCTATGGGAAAAATAAAACATAAAGATATTACGTTTGTTGTTCAAGGTGCTATTGATAAAATTAATACACCTAAGTGTATTTCATTTATAAGAAAATATTTTAAAAATTCAAAAATAATTTTATCAACATGGGAATTTTCTGATGTTACGGGTCTTGATTTTGATGAGTTAGTTTTAAATAAAGATCCAGGAGGATTTAAGTTCTCAGATAAGTTTTATGATAATACAAACAGACAAATTGTTTCGAGTTTAAACGGATTAAAACATGTAAAGACACTTTATGCTATAAAAATTCGTTCTGATATTGCACTTCTTTCAAATAAATTTATAAAATACTTCGACAAATTTAATAAAAGAAATAACAGTTATAAATTATATGAAAAAAGAATATTAACATATATTTTTCCTTGTAAATTTAAGCATCTTGATGAAACAACACCATTTCATATAGGCGATTGGATTTATTTTGGATTAAGTACGGATTTAATTAAAATGTTTGATATTCCCTTAATTAAAAAAGAGGATTGTGCATTTTATGATGGATTTCCTGAGTCAGTACCTAAAAGGTTTTATCAAAATCCACAAAAATATTTTCCCGAACAGTATCTTTGTTATAAATCATTGAAAAAAGAATTCGGAAATATCGGATTTAATCATCGATTTTGCAATACAAATGAAATTGTTGATATTTCAGAAAAATTTATTGCAAATAATTACGTGATTTTATCGCATTTTCAAATGCCAATATACTTTTTGAAAAAAAATCGTTCAGAGTATTGTGGATTAGATTATGAATATTTCAAGAATTCAATTAATTTTTTTGATTGGCTTAATTTATATAAAAAATATTGTGATTCAGATTTTAAATATCCAATAATAAAAAGAAAAATATATTTGATAATAAATAGAATAATTTATAAAAATAAAAATTGTAAACAAATTATTGAAAAATACTGCAAAAGGAGGTATGAATGAACAATATAAAACCGATTATGGTAACCGGACCATATACATGTGGAAAGGGAACATTAATTTCACTTTTAGATTCACCGTCCGTTTTCACTATTCCACAGTGGCATGATATGTTAATTGATATTTTTTATAAATTTCAGGTTTGGTTCAACACTGAATACAAAACTAAAAAAAGTTGGCGTGGTGGCAAAGATGAAAGAATTATTCAATTACGCAAATTACTATCAGAACAAGACTACCCAATGCTTGAGCAATATTCAATGCAAAAACAAATTGTATTCCCTATATCATCAGAAAAATTTGAAACTTTTGAATTTAACTTTGACTATTACAACCATGAAAAAGAATTTTTTGAAAGCATCAACGAACTGGATAATGAATCTATAAATGTACAAACGCTGCTAAACTTATTTCTAAAATCTTTTATTAAAAATTTAAAAAATACATCACAACAAAATTACAAATATTTTGTTAGTGCTGCTGAACCTGGATTTTGTAATTTTGAAAATTTAATTAATCTTATTCCTGAAATAAAAATTATTTATATAGACAGAAAAGATTGGTTTTTATCCTATGCAAATCGTTTAGCTAATGAGAATTTAGATCCTTTCAATTCCATATTTAAAGATAAAAGATTCACAGGAATTATCAATGCTGAGAAATTATGCAATGTTTTAGAAAATAAATACCCAGATAATTTTAAAGTCATAAGATTTGAAGATTTAATAACAAATTCTGAAGTTATAATGGATTACATTGTAGATTTTATAGGATTAGAAAAAAACGATATTTATAAAATTCCAACTTTTCTGACACAAAAAATACAAACAAAAGATATTATAGGTAAAGTTCAAGATAAAATAGAAAATTTAAAACTTCTGCCTTCACAAATTCTCACACTACAGCGTGAATACTACAAACGTTATGGTACTACACAACTAATCAAAAAGGATTTAGTAACATATATAGAACCAGAACCTTTAAAATTAGTAGATTCAAAAGATATCTCAGTCGTTATCCAAGGTGAAATTTCAGACAAGAAGCAAGTACAAAGTTGTATTCATAATATAAGGCGTTATCTTCCTTCTGCAGAAATTGTATTATCTACTTGGGAAAACACAAATGTTGATAAGCTGGATTATGATATTCTTGTTTCAAGTCGTGATCCTGGTGGTTTTGATATGCAACCTGTAACTTGGAAGAAAAACAATGTTAATAGACAAATTATTTCAACAATAAACGGTATAAAAAAAGCAAACCGCAAGTATGTTTTAAAATTAAGGACAGATTGTTTAATAAAAAATTCAAACTTTCTCAAGTATTTTAATTCTAGACTTATGCAAAATTTAAAAAGAGTTAAAGAATACTCTGTATTCAAAAACAGAATATTAATAGATTCATTGTTCACAAGAAATTCTGAATATAATTCTTGTACACAAGTCGGGTTATGTTTTCATCCATCTGATATATGGATGTTTGGTTTGAAAGAAGATTTAGAGATGCTTTTTGATATACCATTACAAAATCAATATATAGTTAATATAAATGGTAAAAATTATCAATACAGGACTCCTGAACAATACTTATGGACAAATTGCTTAGAAAAAAATAATTGGAGTATTTTTATGGATACTTGTCTATATAATACTCCATACACAAGTGAATGCTCTTTGAATTCCATAATTAATAATTTCTTTGTTTTAAATCATAAAAAAAGCGGAATTAAGTTCCCTAAAAAATTTAAAAAGCACCCTAAATTCACTTTTAAATATGTGCTGACAACTAAACGATATTTAGAATTATATAAAGAATACATCAGTTCTTCATATAAAATTCCAAAAGAATTTAAATACGAGACTTTAAACGATGTTTTCGGATTGAATAAATATATTACAGAATTGAAAGATTTATTAAAGCCATTTAATTTTATAGCAAAAATTCTAAAACCTTTTAGTTTTATAATAAAAATCCCATTATGTCTGATAAAAATTCTCTTAAAAGTTATAACAAATAGTTATAAGTTAATATGGTGGCTACAATGATAAATTCAAATGATATTTCGGTTGTTGTTCAGGGGGCAATAGATAAAGAAAACACTCCCAAATGTTTAAAAAGTATTAGAAAATATCTTCCAGATGCAGAAATTATACTTTCAACGTGGGAAGGCAGTGATGTATCAAATTTAGATTATGATGTATTAGTTTTAAATAAAGACCCTGGCGGATATAAACATGATTTTGCAATATATAATAAATCTCGTTCAATGAACAATTTTAACAGACAGTTAGTGTCTGCCCAAAATGGGGTATTTAAAGCAAACCGAAAATATTGTTTGAAGCTCCGTTCTGATTTGGAACTTAACAACTCTAACTTCATAAAATACTGGGATAAGTTTAACAAACAAAATGATGAATACAAGATATTTAAACATAGAGTTTTATGCAGTTCTACTTATTCAAGAGAATGTTCTTGCCAGAGCGGAACAGGATATCCAACACCATTCCATCCATCAGATTTTTGGTTTTTCGGATTTACCGAAGATTTGAAAGATTATTTTTGCGATTGCCCAATACAAACTAAAGAAGAAGCATCAAATTGGTCTTTTAAATGTCCCAATCGTTGTCCTTATACGACTCCATTATGGAGATATGCTCCAGAGCAGTCTTTTTGTATAAATTGGGTAAAAAAATACTATCCCAATATTCAATTTTACGATTGGAGTGATTGGAATTCTGAAAATATTGAATTTTCTAACAATATTCTCTATAACAATTTTATTTTTCTTGATTACGAACAATCAGGAATTTATTCAAAAAAACATAAGTGGGCTTATGAAAATCAAGACAAAATAATTGGTTTAATAACATATAATCATTTCCAAGAACAATATTCACAATATTGCGATAATAACTACAAAATAAATACACAAAAAAAGAATTATAGCTACCAGCTTGATAAACATTGGCAAAAATTTATCACTCCACTTAAATCACTAAACTCTTGGCTTAGTCAAATAGTCTCTATAATTTATTATGCTTTTATGGTATTAATTACCAAGTGGAGAAAATAATTGTGATTAATACAAGTGATATTTCTGTTGTAGTGCAGGGTGCTATAAATAAAACTGAAACAAAAAAATGTCTTATAAGCATAAGACAATTCCTACCTGAAGCAGAAATAATACTTTCTACATGGGAAGGTTCAGATGTTTCTTCTCTTAAAGGATTATACGACATTTTAATTTTGAACAAAGACCCCGGTGCAACTTTATTAGAAGAAACAAAAACAAAAAAAGTTTATAATAATTTAAACCGACAATTAATTAGTACAAAAGCCGGACTAAAAAAGGCTACACGCAAATATGCAATGAAATTAAGAAGTGATTTAATTCTTTCGAGTGCTAAATTTTTAGAATATTTTGATAAGTTTGAAGCGAGAAGTGAGGATTATAATCTATTTAAACATAAAGTTTTAACAAGTACTTTATTTACCAGATGCTATATAAAACAAGCAAAATTAACAAAAAGGATTTGTATACCATTTCATATATCAGATTGGTGGCTATTTGGTTTAAGAGAAGATTTAGAAACTTATTTTTTGGCGACAGAACTTGTTAAAGAGCCTGAATTCACAAATTATTTTAATTTAGAAAAAAATGAAACAAAATTGACTCCATATAGTAAAGTAAAATTCAAATTTGCACCTGAACAATATTTTGGATACTCCTGCTTTGCAAGAAACTTTAATGATATATATATGGAAGATACTTCAGATTATTCAGATGAACTAATGGAAAAATATAGAAAATGTCTTTTAAACAATTTTATCATACTAGATTTTAAACATTCAGGCATTTATTTAAATAAATATTTATTTTCAAAAAACGAAAAATTAATTGGAGACCAATATATAGATTTATATACCCCATATAGGTATCAAAAAGATTATAAAGAAATATGTGATAATGAATTTCAAATAACAGAAAAACCTGTTCTTGAAGATAAAAAAACATATTCAAAAATGAGGATTTATAAAAAATTATATAGATTAATTGAACCTAATATACCTATTAATAAAAAGCTTGCAACAATATTCTTCGAATTACCGTACTCTATAATAATATTTATTTGCAATTCATTAAAATCACTTGTTAAAATGTGAATAAATTTTCAACATAAATCTCTAAGAGTTAATAAAAATATTTTGAAATTATATTCAATGACATTTTATAAATTAAAAGACATTCTGAAAAATACCAAAATAGTCCTATTTAATGGGTATAGATCATTAACCCAACAGAAACAATAAAAATAGAAGAAAAAAGAATTTTAAATAGATACCATCGTATTATTTCCAAACCATATACATATGATAATTCAACAACAAAACTAATCAGCAGTTTGTATTCCGTTCTTTATACTTAAACTAGATTTTTAATAATATATTAAAAGTATAAAAGACAACCAAGAAGTAAAATAAAGTAAAAAAAAAAATAGATACTTTAATAATAAATTATCTATTTTTATTATAAATATTTATATAATATACAAAACGGAGAAGGTGGGATTCGAACCCACGGTGCAGATTACTCCACACAACACCTTAGCAGGGTGCCGCCTTAAACCTACTCGGCCACTTCTCCAAGACGCTATAACAATATTATCAAAAGATATCATTTAATTCAAGTATTAAAAATGCTTAATTTTTAATATTTTTCTGACAAATTTTATTTTCTCCGTTTTTGTTCTATATAGTTACGAGGGATAAAAATTGAAAATTACGACAAATTGCACATATAAACCAAATTTTGGTTATGATAAACAATTAAATGAAGAGCTAAAGCAATCTTTAAGCACATTCCCAGATAGACAATGGTCGCAAACTCTTTCCTCTATGAATTCTTATTGTAATAAATTAGAAAATAATTTAATCAGAGAGTCAAAAAAAAGAAAAAAAGCTGACTCCAAATTTCAAGATTATTTAGATATTTTTCTTTCTTGTAAGCAAATGTTAGCTGGTTTCGTCTCTATTACTTTTGATGAACTAAACTATGCTGATAGAGAATTTACTCATTATCACGATGAATTTCTCAAAAATGGTTCAAAAGAGAATGACTGGAGAAAGGATGCTTGTGAAAATTTAAAAGATTGGCTTTCTCCTGAGTTATTTAAAAAATTGAAAGATAAACATACTCAAGACGAAGTAGCTAGTACAACTAAAAATACAGAATCTACTACTCAATCTGAAAATAACACACCCAAATCCGATTCTCCACAAGCTTCAAGTATTACAGAAACAATTTCTTCTAAATTATCACCAAAATCTTTTTTGGAAGAATTTAAACCCGATTGCTCTGCACCAAAAGGATTTATTGATGTAGCTGGCATGAAAGATCTAAAAAGAGATTTGAGAGAAGGAATTATCGATTTTATTCAAAATCCAGAACAAGCAAAACTTGATTTTGAAGAATATGGAAAAACCGTTCCAAATACAATTCTTTTATACGGTCCTCCGGGATGTGGGAAAACATATATTACACAAGCACTTGCTTCTGAAATTGGTGTACCATTATATTTGTTAAATATAAGTAAAGCTGGCTCTCATTATATAAATATGACATCTAAAAATTTAAAGGCTGCTTTTGTTGAAGCAATGACTATTGCACAAGAAACAGATAGACCTTGCCTTCTTTTTATGGATGAAATTGATTCTTTAGGTTTCGATAGAAATTCAAGAATGGAACCTGATGATTTAAAACAAGTTTCAACTATGCTACAAGCTATTGATTCTGCAAAAAAATCTAATGTTATTATAATTGGAGCAACAAATAAGTTTAATTTATTAGACCCTGCTATAAGACGCAGATTTGACTCAAAAGTTTTTGTAGATGTTCCTGATATGGATTCAAGAAAAGATTTATTAATAAAGAACTTGTCATCTTTAACAAAAGGACAAGAATTGTTATCCACGCAAGATGATATTGAAACAATTGCAAAGAAATTAGATGGATTTTCTAATAGTTCAATATGTATTATTACTAAACAAGCAGCACTTAATGCAATGAGAAGAAATAGATCTGATATTTCTGTTGAAGATTTTATAAAAGCTATTGAAACTACTACTGAAGAAAAGCCTGACATAAATTTATATAGACCAGATTCTTCCCAAACAAAAAGAAAAATAGGATTTGGATTTTAATTTAAATAAGTATTTTTAGATAAAACTACACTTGTAGATGTTTCTTTATTGATAACATACTTCCCCCTGCACTGAAGAATATAGCCATTATAAATAAGCAGAATACTACAACATTCATTGCAAACTCAGATGACTGTACATTAAGGAAAGTATGTAATTTTAAAAGCCAATTTTGCACCGTATTTAATGGGATTAATGAAATTATTGCGCCTAAAAATCCATATATAGCACCTTGAAGAATTAAAGGTATTTTAATATACCAATTACTTACGCCCATTAGTCTCATAATTTCAATTTCTTCTTTTTTTGATTGAATTACAAGTTGAATTGTGCAATTTATTATTATTATAGTCAACATTGCAACAGCAATAAGTACAAGAACTGTAACTGTATTGAAAACGTTAGTAAGAGTTTGTAATTTTTTAGCAATTTCTTGAGCATAAGACATATTCTCTATACCCGAGACTTTTTTCATGCTGTCACAAACAACAGTGATATTAGAAGGGTCATCAACTGTAACATGTAATGTATCCGGCAGCGGATTTTCCATTCCACTTACATCTATATCTTTATTCATTTCTTCCCAAGCTTGTTCTTTTGTGATTATTGTTATTTTTTTTACGTGCTCAATTTCCCTTAATCTTGATGACATATAAACAGGGTCAACATTTGGCTTCAAATATACTGAAATTTCAAATGCATCACCAAGTTTGTCAACAAAAGAGCTTAAAGAAAAACTTGTTCTGAAAAGCGCACCAAAAATAGTCAAAATTGCAGCCATTGCAGCAATTATTGCAATATTAATTAATCCTGTTCTTTTTATTCCGTATATTGTTTCCATTGCAATTCTGTACATTATTCTTACTGATGATAAATGCCGCTGCGGAATGTGTTTTTTTACTGTTTCTTTTATTATTTTTTTTCTATTATTCATATGTACCTGCCTGCACATCTCTAACAATATGACCTTGATCCATCGTAATTACTCTTTTTCTAAAATAATCAACTATATCTCTGTCATGCGTCGAAACAATTACAGTTATTCCTTTTTCATTAATTTGTTCTAATATTTGCATAATTTCCATTGAATTTTTTGGATCCAAATTTCCTGTAGGTTCATCAGCAATTAACAATGGTGGTCCATTAACTATTGCTCTTGCAATACTTACTCTTTGCTGTTCACCACCAGATAATTCACAAGGTTTTGCATTCATTTTATTTAAAAGTCCTACTACTTTTAGTGCACCAGTAACTCTATCTTGTATTTCTTTTGAACGCATGCCAAGTGTTCTTATAACAAGTGCTATGTTATCATATACACTTATATTTGGTAATAATTTATAATCTTGAAAGACAATTCCCATGCATCTTCTAATATTTGGAACTCTGTCATTTGGAAGCTTTGCTATATTAATATTTCCAATCATTACTGTTCCGGATGTTGGAACTTCCTCTCTATATAATAGTTTCATCAAAGTTGATTTTCCCGCACCTGATGAACCTGTCAAAAACACAAATTCACTTGACATAATATCAAGATTTATATTTTGAAGTGCATAATTATTTTTATATTTTTTATATACGTTTCTTAACTGTATCATATAATTAGTCCTGTTATTTTTTGTGCTAATTTTTCGGCATTTAGTCCATAAAAGGCCATTAATTCTTTTGCAGTTCCGCTTTGACCAAATTCATCATTTGTACCGATTCTGGTTATTTTGGTCGGATAATTTTCACTTAAAATCTCACATACTGAGCTACCAAGCCCGCCTATTATGGAATGATTTTCTATTGTTATTACCCTATTTGTCTTTTTTGCAGAATTTATTATCGTTTCATTATCTAATGGTTTTACTACCGGTACATTTATAACTTCAGCATCTATACCATTTTCTGATAATATTTTAGCACAATCAATCGTTTCAACCAATGTTTCACCATTCGTTATAAGGGTAATATCCTTTCCTTCTTTTATTATATTTGCTTTCTTATAATCAAATTTGTAATTTGAATCAAATATATCTGGGAGATTCGAACGAGATATCCTTATATAAACTGGGCCCTTGAACTCAGATGCAAATTTTATTACTTGTCTTGTTTCTTCTGCATCAGCAGGAACTATAACAGTCATATTAGGAATACTTCTCATTAACGAAATATCTTCGAGAGCTTGATGACTAGCGCCATCTTCACCAACAGTTATGCCACCATGTGTTGCTGCAATTTTCACATTTAAGTTTGAATAGCAAATAGTATTTCTAACTTGCTCCCAGGCTCTACCAGATGCAAACATTGCAAATGTTGATACAAAAGGTATCTTACCTGTACAAGCAAAACCTGCAGCTGTTGTTATTAAGTCTTGTTCTGCAATTCCGACATTGAAAAATCGCTCAGGAAATTCTTTCGCAAATAACTTTGTTTGAGTTGAACTGGATAAATCGGCATCTAAAACAACAATATCTTTATTTATTTTACCTAGTTCAACTAGGGTTTTTCCGTACTCACTTCTTACTGATTTATATTCTCTATTCATTATAAAAATCCCTAATTTAATTCTTCAAGTGCTTTTTGTAATTCTTCATCATTTGGCGCTTTTCCATGCCAGGCAGCATTGTTTTCCATAAAGGATACACCTTTTCCTTTTACAGTATTGGCAATTATAACACAAGGTTTAGAGCTATTTTTTGCTTTAAAAATTGCATTATAAATTTCAAGTATATTATGACCATCTATTTCAAAGGCATCCCAGCCAAAGGCTTCAAATTTCGCTTTTACATTACCAACAGATTTTACTTTTTCTGTTGAACCATCTATTTGCAACTTATTTCTATCTACAAACGCAATAAGATTGTTAAGATTGTTATGAGTAGCATTCATTACAGCTTCCCAAACGCTTCCCTCTTCTATTTCTCCATCACCCATATAAACATATACTTTGCTATCTATTTTATCCAGCTTTAGACCTAAAGCCATACCGCAACCAATTGATAAACCTTGACCAAGTGAACCGGTAGAAATTTCGATACCTTTTAAAACTTTAGAACAAGGATGTCCTTGCAACTTTGAACCAAATTTTCTGAATGTTAATAAATCTTCTTCCTTAAAGTATCCACAATGCGCCATAATAGCATATAATGCAGCCGATGCATGTCCTTTTGATAAAATAAATCTGTCTCTATTTTTATATTCAGGATTTAATTCGCATTCCGGATAATGCTTCATACATTTTGTAAATAGGACATTTAATATATCTATACACGATAATGAACCACCAGGATGTCCAGATTGTGCATTATGTATCATCATGAGAATGTTTTTTCTTAGCTTCTTTGATATTTTTTCTACATCTTTTATTTCTAGTTCAGAAATTTGATCTATCATATATCTTTCCTTTAACACAAATTAACCATTTTTCTTAGCTGCTTCTATTATAGCCTTAATTAGGAACATAGGCAAAGTTTTATATATTCTTTTTATTCTTTCAGGTTGTCTAATAGTCCTATATAACCACTCGCACCCCATTATTCTAAAAAATTCAGGTGCTCTTTCTACTTCACCAGCCCACACATCAAAAGCACCGCCAACACCTATAAAAACAGCTTCAGGTATTTTTTTTCTGCATTTTGTAATAAATATTTCTTGCTTTGGTGCACCCAATGCTACTAAAACTAATTGAGGCTCTGATTCTGCCAAAGAATTAATGATTTCATCTTCTTTTGAAGATGAGAAATATCCGTTCTTATAATAGCAAATATTAATACCTTCAAATTCTGATTTTAATCTTCTTACCGTAGTTTGTATAACATTTTCTCTCGCGCCAATTAATGCTATAGAATAGTTAAATATTTCACAAGAAGTTATCAATTCATGCGCTAAATCAATTCCAGGAATTTGTTCCTGTTTTATTCCTTGTAACTTTAACGCAAGCTTTATTCCAGAACCATCAGGTACAACCATATCTGCATTTTTTAATACTGTCGCATACGCTTTGCTCTTATTAGCAAGCTCTATCATCTCAGGATTTACTGTTACAATTTGCATACCTTGTTTATTTTTAATGTTTTCTAGAACCTGTTTTACAGCTTCATCAAAAGTAAGCAAATCAACATCATATCCTAATACTTTATGTGTTTTTCTTTCCATAAAATAATTCTATCATAGAGAATAAAAATTGTTAAAATATTACAAATTTATTCCTTCGCTTAATTTCTGTTTTAATTCATTAGCTGAATCTTCGTAGCCTATTCTGCCCATCAGTGCATATGTATAATTCTTGGATTGCTCAACTCCGGGTTGATTGAATGCATCTATATTATATAAAGCTCCTGTTATTGCTGTTTGAACTTCAAACATATATAAAAGCTGTCCAAGATAATACGGAGTTACCTTTGGTATTGTTATTGTTAGATTTGGTCTCTTATAGTCAATTAATGAAGCCATTGTTGAATCTGCTTCCGCTTGGAATAATTGATTCATTGTTTTACCGCCAAGGTAACTAATACCTGTATATTCAAATATATTTGGTATTTCTAATGTTGTATCAAATTCTTTTACTCTTAAAAAGTTAATAATCTTATCGTTTGGTCCTTCATTATACAATTGTATTTGAGAGTGTTGGTCCGTTACCCCTATTGCTTTAACAGGTGTTTGACCAGTATTAACTATATTATTATCTTTATCTCTTTCTTTTCCTAATGATTCTGCCCATAATTGACAATACCAGTCTGCTACAAATCTTAATCTGTTTGAGTATGGCATCATTACAGAAATCTTCTTGCCACGTTTCACATCCATAAGATAATGAATTAATGCATTTTGAGCAGCAATGTTATAGTTTATATCAGTATTTTTTAAGGCCAAATCCATATCTTTTATGCCTTGAGTAATTTCTTCGATATTTATTCCAACTAAAGCAAATGGTAATAGTCCTACTGCTGAAAATACAGAGAATCTTCCTTCAACATCATCTGGAATATAAAATGTTTTATAGCCTTCTTGGTCTGATAGTTGTTTTAATATTCCAATATTCTTATCTGTTGTTGCTATTACATTCTTTCTGTAATCATCTCCAAGTTCTTTTTCCATTAAGTCTTTCAATACCATGTATTGCGCCATTACTTCTGCTGTTGAACCTGATTTTGTTACTACGTTTACTAATGTTTTCTTTAAATCAAGGATTTTTAAAAGTGAATTCATTTGATCAGGATCAATATTGTCTAAAAAGAAAATGCGAGGATAATTATTTCTTTGTTCTTTTGTTAAAAAATTCCAATATGGAGGTAAAAGTGCTTCACATACAGCTTTACCACCAAGAGCTGAACCTCCTAACCCTAAAATTAAAACATTGTCAAAACGGTTTTCAACCATTGCTGCAAATTCACGGACATACCAACTTGTTTCTTCGTTATATCCCAAATTCATCCATTGTAATTTTTGTCCGGGTTTATCTTTATTTGAATTTAAGTCAGCTATGATTCTGTGTATTGTATCTTTATAACTGCTGAATTCTTCTTCTATATTTAATCCGTTTTCTTCCCCAATAACTTCTTGTTTTACATTGCGATAGTTAAGTTCTATCATTTTACCTCGCTTAATCTTATTATGTTCGGTTTGTGCACTAAAAAGAACCACTATTATTGTACATGCTTACAATATAATTTAAAGTGATTTTAAAGTTATATGTTACATATTTTTTACTTTTAATGTTACAATTCATATATGAATGAATTAAGATTTTTAGAAATTATAAATAAAACTTTGGATTCGTCATCTTTTTTAGGTGATGATTGTGCTTATTTGGATGATTTTGATATTTTTGTTACTCAGGATACTTTAGTTGAGGATGTTCATTTCTCTTTATATACAATTAGTCCTTATTTGTTGGGAAGAAAGACTGTTAGCGTCAATTTAAGTGATTTGGCTGCTGCTTTGTCTATTCCTAAATTTATTTTAGTATCTTTATCATTACCGAAAAATACAAAGAATTTTTTTGTTTCTGAATTATATAGAGGCATTAATGATGTTTGTAGAGAATATGGCGTTAAAGTTGTAGGCGGCGATATTACTGGCAGCGATAAGGTTGTTATATCCATCTGCGCTATAGGAAAGAAAACATCATTATTCTTATCTTCAAGATCCAAAGCAAAAAAGGACGACTATATTCTCGTAACGGGGCAATTTGGAAACAGCTCATCAGGATTTTATGCTCTTTCTAATTTCTTACAAGCTCCAGAGTCACTTATTAATTCACATTTAAACCCAAGGCCAAGAATAAATGAAGCTTTAAAATTAGCTTCTTTAATTGACAATGATATTGCAGTTATGGATTGCTCAGATGGTTTAATCGATGCTTTATACAAGATTTCTTTGGCGAGTATGCATAATTTAAAAATTGATATAAATTCTGTTCCTGTAAGTGATAATTTAAAAGATTTTTGTTCATTTAATTCCTTAGATTATAAAAACTTTGTAAAATGGGGAGGAGAAGATTATGAACTGTTGATATGTGTTCCAGAACAGACTTTCTTAAAATTAGATAAAAATATTTTTACATTAATAGGTAGAGTTCAAAATAAAGATAACCACCCATCTGTTATAATCAAAGATAATACTACTTCAGAAAAAATAACCAAAGACGTCTTTGAAAAAAACAGTTTCAATCATTTTTAGTTTTTATGTAAATAAAAATAAAGTTTATTTATATAATGCGCAAAAAAATATTTGTTCGTTTTTGTACTCAGTGTGTAGATAAATGGATTTTCTTATGAATATTCTAGCCCAAAAACTTTCTCAACAGTCATTGCCACAATATATTTATAATCCTGGTCAGTATTCTCCAGTACCTAAACAAACTATTAGCAATGCACAAAATAACAAAGCTAAAACATCAATATTTTATATAAATGATATTCATGGGCAAGTTCCTAAAATGCAAAGATTAGTTTCAGCATCACATCATGCCGGACTAAATGCAGCAAAAAATGGTGCTGATATATTAAAAGTTTGTGCCGGTGATACATTTATAGGCTCTGATGAAAAACGAAACCTTGCAGCTGCAAGGTTTTTAGATGCAGCAGGAATTCACGCACAAACATTAGGTAATCACGAGTTTGATATAACTGCCTCTATTTGCGGAAATTTATTAAAGGATTCAAAGGTTAAAACTTTAGGTATGAATTTAAATTTCCCCAATAATTCTTCTCCTTTAGCCCAAAAGGTCTTACGTTCTACAATTGTTGAAGGTGAAAGTGGAGAAAAATACGGATTAATTGGTGTTCAACCTTCAGATTTAGCTTCAAGAATTAAGAAAAAAGAAATTCTTGAAGGAATTACAACTGATGATAAAGAACAAACAATGCGCGAATTGCAAGAAGAAGTAAATAAGTTAAAACAACAAGGGATAAATAAAATTATTTTATTGTCACACGAAGGAAATGCTATTGAAAGAGAAATTGCTCAAAAAGTAAGCGGCATTGATGTTATTATTGGTGGGCATTCTCATGATTTAATCGAAGGTGTCACTCATGGTGAAAATCTATTATATTCTCCAACCGGCGAACCCGTTGTCATAACACAAGCTGGCAGAGATGGTAACCATTATGGCATTTTAAACTTAGAATTCAACAATGATGGCCAAATTACTCATGTTCAAAATAACATTATGGACACAAATATACATAATCCCAACATAGTTATGACAAAAACTATTGATTCTATTTTAGGCAAATCTCCTGAAATAGGACATTTAAACCATGTTGATCCAATTCCGAAAAATAATCTTTTAGAAGAAAATCCGTGGGCTGATTTTGTTGCTGATGCTATAAGAACAAATCTTGATGCTGATATCGTTTTAATTAACTCAGCTAATTTCAGAGGAAGCGTTGACCACGGTGTTGTAACAGAACGAGATATTACAAGTATTTTCCCATTTAATAATAAATTATTTAAAGTAAGACTCAACGAAGAAGATTTGGTTGATGCAATAAAAAAATGTGGTAAATCATTAACTTCTAAAAATTCAAAACCAGGAATTATGCAAGTTTCAGGTCTTACTTATACTTTAGATTCTCAAGGTAATTTAACATCTTTATACTATATTGATAAACAAGGTAATAAGAAACAAATTGATATTAATGATCCCGACGATGACAAAATATACACAGCTGTCTATGATGAATTTTTAGTTGGCGGTGGTGACGATCTTGAAATGTTAGAACGTGATGATGATGAAATTATTGAACGTTATTCATTTGATAAAGACAAAGTTACAATTGATTATATAAAATCATTATCACAACCATTTGATGTTCGTAAAGACGGAAGAATTCAAATAACTCAATAGATTTAATATCTTAATAAATATTTAATTTGACCTTTTGAGGCTTATTTTTTACAATTATATATATATTTGTGGAATTCACATGTTATAGATAGTATATGTTGGAGCAAAAAAATGAAAACTCATAATGTTGCAGTTATAGGTTGTGGTATTTGGGGTAAGAATGTAGTAAGAAATTTTTATAATCTTAATGCATTACATACTGTATGTGATTTAGATGAAGAAAATAGAAAAAATTTAAAAATCCAGTATCCTGATATTAATATAATCGCAGACTCAAACGAAGTATTTAACAATCCGGAAATTGACGCTGTAGCCGTTGTAACACCAAGTCATACCCATTATAAAATTGTAAAGAAAGCTATAGAATCCGGAAAACATGTATATGTTGAAAAACCAATTTCAACGGTTTCAGCTGAAGCAAAAGCTTTAACTGATTTGGCAGATGCTAACAATATGGTTTTGATGGTTGGACATTTATTAATGTATCATCCAGCTGTTAACAGATTAAAAATGCTTATTAACGAAGGTGTATTGGGCGACATCAGGTATGTTCAAAGCGACAGATTAAATATCAATCATTTTAAAAACGATAGAAGTGTTATGTGGGATTTAGCTCCGCATGATGTTTCTATGACAAGCTACATATTGGGAAAAGAACCGGTTAGAGTTATTAGTGCTGTTGGTGCTTCATCTGATAATAACGACATAATGGATATTACACATTTAACAATCGAATATGAAGGCGGAATAATTGCTCATTTATCTGATAGTTGGATTCATCCGCAAAAAAGAGTTAACTTACTTGTTAGAGGAACTAAAGCAACAGCCATATTTGATGATACAATTCCGGAAAATAAACTTCAAATTTTCGAAAGTTCTTCACCAAAAGTTTCTAAAAATGAAATTCTTGATTATATAGAAATAGAACCATTAAAATTAGAATGTCAACACTTCCTTACTTGTATAGAACAAGGGAAACAAGCTAGAAGTGATGGACATAATGGATTCAATGTTGTTAAAGTTTTAGAAGAGGCTGAAAAAATTATGCTAGGAGAAAAAGTTAAAGCACTTGATTCAGTCAATTTTGCACTTTCAAGAAGTAAGAAATAATAGTATTGGGGATATTTATGGCTAATTTATTAACAATTTTAAGAATGATACTTGCAGTAATTGCAATTGAATTTATATTTTCAGGTAGACCTGATTTAGTTATTGCGTCAGTATTTTTGACATTAATTGTCATTATCCTAGATGGTTTAGACGGCGTTGTAGCTCGTGCATTAAATGAACAATCTAAATTTGGATCTGTATTCGATATTTTAGGAGATAGAGTTGTAGAAAATTTATATTGGATTGCTTTTGCCGTAATTGGTTGGGTTGGAGTTTGGGTTCCAATGGTTGTTGTAGCAAGAGGTATTCTTACAGATGGTTTAAGAAGTATAGCTCTAGCACAAGGTTTTACAGCATTCGGCTCATCAACAATGATGCAAAATAAATTTTTCCATTTTCTTACAGCGTCAAGATTCTCACGTGCATTGTACGGATTTGCAAAAACAGTTGTATTTATTATGTTAATTGTCGCCAATATACCTAATATGGAATATTTCAATGGAATGACGGTTAATTCTTTCTTATTTTATACTGATATTCAGCCTTGTTTGATTAAAATTGCAGATATTTTAGTTTATATTACAGTTGCAATGTGTATAATAAGAGGAATACCTGTTATAATAGAAAGTCAAAGATATATAAATAATGATGATAAGTAAATTCAACATTGTATTATTTGAACCTGAAATACCGCAAAATACAGGCAATATTGCAAGATTATGTGCTTGCACCGGTGCTCGTTTATATTTAGTAGGAAAACTGGGCTTTTCATTAACAGAGAAACACTTAAAAAGAGCTGGTCTAGACTATTGGGATAGTGTTGAAATTTTAAAATATGATAATCTTAATGATTTGAAATCTGAATTTCCAGATTCAAAATTCTATTATCTAACAACAAAATCAAAAGAAATATATACGAATAGAAAATTCAAATCTGGAGATTTTTTTGTATTTGGACCAGAGACAAGAGGTATCCCTGAATCAATACTTAATGAAAACAAAGATTATGCAATAACAATTCCAATGGAAGAAGGCCAAAGGAGTTTAAATTTATCGAATTCAGTAGCAATTGTATTATATGAGGCAATAAGGCAAAATGGCTAAATTAATTGACAATAAGCTGGTTTTTGGCAAACTTCCCAAAAGACCTGAAGATTCAAACAAAGGAACTTTTGGAAAAATATTAAATATTGCAGGTTCAAAATCTTTTATTGGTGCAGCTTTTCTTTCATCAATTTCAGCATTAAAAATTGGTGCAGGTTATGTTTCTCTTGCTTGCCCTTCTGAAATTGTACCAATAATTGCCCCAATGGCACCAGAATTAACATATCTACATTTAAAATCTGATTCAAATGGCATTATTTCAGATGATAATTTTATAGACAATTTATATACATACAATGTTATATCTATGGGGTGTGGAATTGCTATAAGCGAAGATATAAAAAAATTTATTTTTTATATTTTAAATAATCTTAATAAAACACAAAAAGTTGTTATTGACGCAGATGGTATAAATATTTTATCAAACCATAAAGGTGAAATTTCTCTAAAAAATACTGTTATCACACCACATCCGAGAGAACTTTCTAGATTATTAAATGTTTCAGTTGAAGAAATATTAGACAACAGAGAAAAATATGCTCGTATAACTTCTCAAACGTATGAATGTATAACTGTACTAAAAGGACACAACAGCATTGTAACTAATGGTGAAAAAATATTTATTAATCAATCAGGTTCATCAGCATTAGCAAAAGCAGGTACAGGAGATGTACTTACAGGAATCATAGCAGGATTATTGGCTCAAAAACTTTCACCTTTGGACGCAGCAATAATAGGAACATATATACACGGACTTGCGGGCGATATTGCAGCTGCAGATCTCACAAAATATTCAGTTCTAGCCACCGATATAATAGACTATTTACCATTTGCAATTAAATTGGTTATATCAGAGGAATAGGTATCATATGTCTAATGATTCTATTAATGATTTACAAGAAAAGTTAAAACAAAACCCCAATGATATAAAGTTAATAGAAGAATATGCAATAGCACTTTCTGATATTGGGGAGAATGAAGAAGCACTAAAAAATTTTATATACCTAAAAAAAGTCACACCTGAAAACCCTCTGGTTTACTATAATATTGGTATAATACTAGAAAAAATTGGGAAGCTTAATGATGCTTTAATTTCTTATAAAAAGGCTTTGTCTATTTCAATAAATGATACAGATATAATGTATAATATATCAAATGTTTATATAAAATTAGGTTACTATGATGAAGCAGAAAAATTATTACTAAAAGTAATTGAGACAGATAAAGAAGACGAAAATTGTTACTTTCATTTAGGAGAAATTTACACAAGAAAGAAAAATTTTGAAAAATCTATATTTTATTTAAAAAAAGCACTAGAATTAAACAATAATGATATTTTTGCTAAATTTTATCTGGCATATTCATACAAAAATATTGGTGATATCGAATCAGCAATAAAATTATATGAAGCAGTTATTGCGCAGAATCAAGATTATAGCTGGGCATATTACAATCTTGCTTTAATATATCTAGAAAAAAATGAAGAAGAAAAAGCTATACTTTATTTAGAAAAAACAATAAAAACAAACCCACAAGATATAAATGCGATTAAGATGATTGTTAGAATATATGCAAAACACAAAAAATATTCAGCGGCAGAAAAAATATTAAGACAAGCAATGAATGATATGCCTGATGAAGCAGATATATATTATTTCCTTGCTAAAATATATAAAGAATTAAAAAACAAAATTAATTATGTAAAATATTTAAAAATAGCTTTAAAAAAGCAAATTACATTTTCTGGAGACATTAATAATTTAGAAAATGAGATCAAAGAAGCTGAGAAAAAATAGAAAGAGGATTCTATTATAAATCCTCTTTATAGCCGTGCCACTATCTATCGGCAAATACAAATTCGGTTTTCGTTATATATATCTACTTCGAAGATAAATACACCCACAGTTTACACCTTAGTGCTGCTACGTTCCCGTCCTGACACGGTTCGATGGACTATGCCATAAATACCTGCGCTATCAACAATATATATAAAGTCTGCCGCCTTCATACAAGTCTCACAATAGGCTCTGCACCCCGCTATGCGTTCGGGTCAAGAGATCCGCAATGTCCCCGTGGAGCACGGCTTTATAATTATAAAATAAAAATATTTACATCGCAAATTAATTATTACATTCTATTTCTTCTTCGATTCTAATTAATTGATTATATTTGACTGTTCTTTCACTTCTTGCAATTGCGCCTGCTTTTATTTGTCCAGCATTTACACCTACTGCCAAATCGGAAATAAAGGTATCTTCTGTTTCTCCGCTCCTATGTGAAATAATTGTCTTATAGTTATTCTTCTTTGCCAGCTGAATTGTATCTAATGTTTCAGTTAATGTTCCTGTTTGGTTTGGCTTAATTAAGATTGCATTAGCAATTTTTTCATTAATTCCATCTTTTAATTTCTTATAGTTTGTAACAAATAAATCATCACCAACAAGCTGACATTTTTGACCCAATTGTTCTGTCAGTTTCTTCCATCCGCTGTAGTCTTCTTGATTTAAGGCATCCTCAACTGAGTGGATAGGATAGTTCTTTACAAGCTCTGATATGTAGATAATCATTTCATCACTATTTAACTCTTTTTCCTCTCCTTCTAATAAGTATTTACCATCTTTATAAAACTCAGAGGCTGCTACATCCAAACAAATTTTCACATCATTTGTTGTATATTGGGCATCACGTATTGCTTGAATAATTAAATCAAGAGCCTCGTTATTTGTCCTAATATTTGGTGCAAATCCACCTTCGTCACCAACAGAAGTTGAGTAACCTTGTTTATTTATTATTTTTTTTAATTCATAATATATTTCAGCACAGATTTTTATACTTTCTTTTACATTTTTACTACAAACAGGCTGTATCATAAATTCTTGAAA
Source organism: Candidatus Gastranaerophilales bacterium (assembly GCA_944322895.1). Lineage (GTDB taxonomy): Bacteria > Cyanobacteriota > Vampirovibrionia > Gastranaerophilales > Gastranaerophilaceae > Avigastranaerophilus. Next base: position 4,374 of record CALUQL010000003.1, on the reverse strand, counting down.
ATCAAGCTTATTGTTTGCGTGTCTGCCACCATTGATTATATTCATCATTGGTATAGGAAGCATATTCCCATATATTCCTCCTATATACTTATATAGGGGAATTTTAATTTCTTTTGCTGCTGCTCTTGCTACAGCATAAGATACACTTAAAATTGCATTGGCTCCATATTTTGATTTATTATCTGTACCATCGAGACTACACATCAATAAATCAATTTCCCTTTGATTAAATACATTTAATCCTATTATTTTCGGTTTTATATAATTTTCTATATTAGAAATAGCTATATATATACTTTTGCCATTGTATTCCTTGTCATTGTTATCTCTTAGTTCTATTGCTTCAAATTTCCCTGTAGAGGCACCAGAAGGAACAGACGCTTTTCCTATTTGACCACTTTCTAAAATTATTTCCGTTTCAATAGTCGGAATTCCTCTAGAATCAATAATTTGTCTAGATTTAACATCTTTTATTTTTACTTTCATAATTTTATCTCCTTTTTTGTATAATCTCACATTATTTGAAAATATGATATAATCAACATGTATATGTCTTAGGAGGGAAAATGAAAAGTACAAATCCAATATTTAACGAGAATGTTTATGAACAAGCATATGCTTTAACAGAAAGACCTATGACAGTTGCAGGAACAACGAATAAGTTATTAATATTATCACTAATAATGTTAGTTTCTGCGGCTGCTGTATATTATCAATTTTCAATGGGTCGCTATGATTTTGTGAATATTTTAACATGGGCTGGTGCAATTATCGGCCTAATTCTTGGTATTGCAATCCCATTTATGAAAGACAAGTCGCCTTATTTAGCTCCAATTTATGCTTTTGCGGAAGGTGCTTTTATTTCTGGTATCTCTTGCTTTTTTGAAAACGTGTACGCAGGCATTGTCACACAAGCTATTTCTGTTACTTTTTTAGTTGTATTTGCTATGGCTGTTTTGTATAGAGTAGGACTTATAAAAGCTACTGAAAAATTTAGGGCTGTTATATTTACTGCAACTTTAGCTATTGGTCTATTTTATTTGATTTCTATTATTTTATTCTTTTTTAAGGTAAATATTCCTTATTTCTACAATAATTCTACTCTTGCAATTGGCGTTAATGTTGTTATTGCTTTGGTTGCTGCACTTAATTTAATTATTGACTTTGATAATATTGATAATGGCGTTAGAGCAAATTTACCTTCATATTTTGAATGGTATTGTTCTTTTGGTCTGTTAGTAACAATTGTATGGCTTTATATTGAGATATTAAGGTTATTGGCAAGAACAAGAAGTCGCAATTAATAACTTAAATCCTTTATTTAACAAAAAAGACCGATATAAAATCGGTCTTTTTTATAATTCATTTCTACAAGTTCCTGTATTATAAAAATCCAGCAGATTATTTAAACTATTTATAATCATTTCATTAACAGCTGAATCTGTAAAAAATGCCATATGCTGTGTTAGAATTACATTGGGGAATTGTCTTAGATAGGCCATATCTCTGTTTTTTATTATATCTGTTGAGAAGTAATGATGATATATTTCATCCTCATTATCAAATACATCCAAAGCAAGTGCACCAATTTTTTGCGTTTCAATTCCTTCAATTAAATCTTGTATGTTTGTCAATTCGCTTCTTGCTGTATTTATAATTACAATGCCGTCTTTCATTTTTGATATATTTTTTTTGTTTATTATTTCGACATTTTCTGGTGTTAATGGTACATGTATCGTAATAATATCTGATTCATTCAAAAGTTTATCAAAATCAACATATTCAGCAAATTCTTTTACTGCATTATTATGATATTTGTCATATGCAAGAATTTTACACCCAAAACCTGATAGATTTTTAATTACAGTATACCCTATTCTTCCAGTACCAATAACGCCTATTGTCATATGTCTCATTTCTTTCCCCATAAGACCATTTAGAGTGTAATCATTTACATTTTGTCTCCACATTGCAGGTTTATATTTTCTTATTGTAAGTAGCATTAACATTATTGTAAAATCAGCTACTCCATTGGGCGCATAAGTTACATTGCATACTTTAAATCCAATTTTTTTTGCATAATCCAAATCATAGTGATTATAACCAATAGTTCTTGTTGAAATGTATTTTACGCCATAACTTCTTATTTTATCTAAGAGATCTTTATCTAATTTACTGAAACCAAGTGTTGTAATAGCATCTGCATTTTTACATAAATCTATTGTTTTTTCATCTAATATTTCATCTGTACTAACTACTTCTATTCCATTTTTAGTTTGGAATTCTTTTATTATTTCTTCTTCATATGGTCTCTTCTCAAAAACTGCTATTCTCATTTTAAAACCCTGCTATATTCTCTTCTCTTGATTTTTCTACTTCACATTTAACTTGAAATATTTGTCCATATAATTCGCAATTCATATCCATTTGATTCGCTTTTAACTGTGTATATTTCATTAAATTATATATTGGCATCAGGTCATTATCTACATTTTCCATAATCCAATTAAAATCAAGATTTAATACAACACTTTTTATATTAATCTCCTTACATTTTTCAAGCCAAAGTTTTATTTCTTCCTCACTGTCATTTAGACCAGGAACTATTATATATTTTGCTTTGACATAATCTGCACCTATAGGCTGGTTTTTTGCATATTCTTTAAGATGTTTCCATACTTTATCATATGATTTTACTTGTTTTACTTTTTCATGTATATCTTTAGAACCAGCATCTATTGATACTAAAACTCTTACTACACCTTTTTTTAAACCTTTAATTATTGCATTACTTTTCTTTATTGCATTTGTATGTATTATTATTTTGGAAAAATCATGTTTTATAAATTCATTTAATAGAGCTTCAAATTCTCTGTATATTGTAGGTTCTCCTCCTGCAAAATCTATAGTACCGTCTTTTTTTAAGATGTTATTTTTTATCATATCTTTTATTAAAGGAAGAACTTTATAAACTTTAGTGTTTTCAAGTACTTCTTTATCTCTGGGGGCTTGACAATAAATACAATTTGAATTACAAGGTACCCAAGGGGTAAGTAATAAGTAGTCTATATAATCATCATCATCCCAATTTTTAAATGATGTATTTACACAATCTTTACAAATTTCAGGACAAGAGTTTTCTCTATATTTCCTTCTTTGCTCTCTTTTTATATCAAAAAATTCTTTCCAATCTATTTTTTGTCCACAATAATCCTCATATATAATTGGTCTTCCACCATATCTAGGATTAAAGTTATTGCAAGAACGAATTCTGTTACAATGATCTAAAACCATGCCGTGTTCTATATAACTACAACTTTCAAAACCTTCCAAATTTATATCCTTATATTAATTTATATTCTGTTACTAAATATCTGAAATTGTTATATTCAACCAAGTTTAAATTAAGTTCTTTTGCTCTTTGAATTATATAGTTGCATAATTCTATAAGATATTGAGGTTTTTCTTCATCTTTTGCACTTAATTCTTTACAATAATCGTTTTCAATATCTATTACTATAGATTTTATTCCTGAGTTGACTGTTAATTCCATCCATTTATCAATTTCCTCTTTATTTGTATTTATTTCTGGAATTAATATATATTTTGTTTCAACATATATTTTGTTTTCAAGCTTTTCTTGAGCTTTTGCATATTTTTTCGCATTTTGCCAAAATTTATCAAATTTATCTACTCTTTTAACTTTTTTATACATTTCTCTAGTACCCGAATCAGCAGACAAGCATACTGAAAGCTTTCCTTCTTTTATTCCTCTTTCAATTGCTTTTGAATACTTTATTCCAGAAGAATGTACTGTAATTCTTTCTGCACCATTCTTTAATAAAAAAGTAACTAATTCTTCAAATTCATTCAAAATAGTTGGTTCACCGCCGGCAAAAGTTATTTCACCATCTGGTCTAAACAGTTTTCTTTTAAAAAGATCTTTTATCATAGGCATTACTTTATAATGTGGACGAGAGTTAAATGCTTTTTTATCCCATTTCGTATAACAATATATGCAGTCGCTATTACAATGAGTCCAGTGATTAAAATGTATGTAATTGATATATGGTTTTGCGTCTTCCCATCCGCGATATACAAGATTAAAACATCCTTCGCATCTTGGGTCTATAATGCCATTTTTATTATCATTAATAAATTTTTCTTTTAAATTTAATATTTCATCCCATTTAACATCTTTTCCGTTGTAGTTTTCTTTTATATAAAGCCTGCCACCGCCTTTATGACAACATAAGCAACACATCTCAATATGATCATTTTCAAAACTTAATCCATGTTGAAGCCAATGACAGCTTGTATATTCTTGCATCATTATGCTCCTTCTTTTTCTTTTTTGAATTTCATCATGTGTTC
>CALUQL010000002.1 GCA_944322895.1 Candidatus Gastranaerophilales bacterium | reverse complement strand
AGTATATAACTTGATAAAAAAACTTGTTTTAACTAATATCTACATGTTAATTACAAAGGAAAGAAGGTAGAATTATGTCAAGAAAACCTGTAATTGCCGGTAACTGGAAAATGCACAATTTACAAAAAGAAGCAACAGATTTAACAAACGGAATTATGCAAGAATTAAAATCAGAAGATAAAGCTGCACTTCCTGAAGTTATTATTGCTCCAACATTTACAGCATTATATGCCGCAAATAAAGCATTAACAGACTGTGGCTGCGGAAAAGTCAAATTAGCTGCTCAAAATTGTTATTATGAAACAAAAGGGGCTTTTACCGGAGAATGTTCTGTTGAAATGTTAAAAGACGCAGGATGTGAATATATTATCATCGGACACTCAGAAAGAAGAGAATATTTTGGTGAAACAGATGAAATGGTTAATAAAAAAGCCAAAGCAATTTTAGCTAACGGTTTAGTTCCAATTATTTGTTGTGGTGAATCTTTAGAACAAAGAGAAGCAGGTGTTACAGATTACCATATTGCATCTCAAATTACTAAAGCATTAAGAGATTTAACTGCAGAAGAAGTTGCAAAATCAATTATTGCATATGAACCAATATGGGCTATCGGAACAGGTAAAACTTGTGATTCAACAGAAGCAAACAGAGTTATTGCTATGATTAGAAATGTTGTAAAAGGTTTATATGATGCAAATACAGCAGATGCTATAAGAATTTTATATGGCGGCAGCGTTAAACCAGCAACAATTAAAGAACAAATGGCACAATCAGATATAGATGGAGCTTTAGTTGGCGGTGCAAGTTTAACAGCTGACAGTTTTGCTCAAATTGTAAAAGGTGCTATGTAATTATAGTTAATTCAAGAAAAGACTCTTAAAATTTAAGAGTCTTTTTTTATGCTTATTTTTACTTTCTTTAATAAATATTTTCATATTCTGAAAGATGTGGACAATTTTAATCTTTGCTTTATAGAAGAATTATTAGTATACTGATTGGTTGCATAAAGTTCTATTTCCAAATTATTTTTATTTTTTATTGGCTTATATGTAAGTACTATTTCATCTTGCATATTATGTTGAGAAACATTTCTAATAAATCTTGTTTTTAAATACAAAGAATCTGAAATTTTAAACTCAGGTATAAAATATAAGCTTGTATCATAATCTTGATTATTTGAGAACTTACTTTGTCCAACTTGAGCATTTAATTTTAGACGTTTATATGTATATTCTACAAATCCGCCTCCTGTAATTTTATTATCAGCATGCGCTTCATTAGAATAATACGCACCTCCAATAACAAAACTTCCTGCATTATTTGGCAAGGAAATAGAATTAGAAGATAAAATAGCTCCGCCTGAAGCTTCATGGTTATATGAAGACGAAAATGAACCAACAGACAAATTTAAAGAATCTCCTCTATAAGAGATTATAGAGCCAGTATTATAAGTAGATTCATTGGCTCTAACGAATAGAACTGAAGGTCCGTTTGCATCAAATAAAAATGTCTGTCCTAACTGTGCATATAGAGAATCCCCAACATTTGCAGATATTTTAGAAGAATTTACAACGCTGGGAATTGGAGCCATATGTTTTGAATCATTTAGAAATGCTTGTGAAAATGATTTAGAACCATCCCAAATCATATTTTCAGCTTTAATTTGCTGCTCAATTTTATATTGAGTTTCATTTACTTTTAACTTAAAAACTCTATCACTATTTACTTCTTCCAATACAGTATCATCAACATCATTAAGATTTAACTCAACAGAATTTTCTTCATATCTTTTGGCTACATCAATTATTGCCTCATCTTCAAAATTATCATCTTGAATTGTTTCTTCTAATTCATTATCATTTACATTTTCATTTATTTCTAAAGTTTCAACATAGCGCCCTAAATCTATAAAACTTTGAGAATTAACATCAAGTTTTTCATTTTCTTTCGCATATGCAGGAATAATAAAATTCAATAAAATAAATAAAAGCAATATCTTCTTCATAATACAATTTTGAATTAAAAATAATATTTGTTCAATCAACCAAATAAATAATATTTGACATCAAAACAAAAAAGTATTTGAATAATATATGCAAACATGAATAATATATACCTACGAAGTATATAATATATTAAGTTTTGTAAATACAAATATTTCAACAATGTTTTCTATATGCAGTAAGGCTTTCGGGCACAAACAAATTCATTTTTTATAAAAAAAAATATATATTTTTTAATTGACTAGCAAAAAATTTTAATAACACGGTTTAAAATAAATTGCGAATGAACACGGAGATAAAAATGGCTGAAATAAATAATAATATCACTAAATTTGGATATAACATAGAAAAAATAGATAATAATAAAAACAAAATACAAGACGCAACACCTACTGATATGCAGACAGGAGCAGAAGAAATTCAATATGTTCCAGATACAGGCATTCTTGGACGTTCACAAATAAAAAATCCAAAAGGATCTGATGTAACAAGAAGCGTAGATGAAACTATTGCTTTATGTGAAAAATATCCGCAAATAATGGAATGCGGAGATGAACTTTTTGATACATTATACGAACAATTTTTAGCAGACGGAATGGATGCTTCTGAAGCATATACAAAAGCTTCTTTAGCAATGGAAGAATTCGTTGAGATTGGTAAAGCGCAATTAAGTAAAAACCTTGATTAGTTAATTTAATAGTGTTAACATGTATTCATTGTTCGATTTTTTTGAAAGAGATATATGGAACGAATAAAACCTATTGAAGCAAAAGATAGAATAATCTTAGCACTTGATGTTGACACTATTGAAGAAGTAATAAAATATGTTGATTTATTAAAGGAATACGTCGGATTTTTTAAAGTCGGTCTTCCTTTATTTGTATCTTGTGGATTTGAAGCAATAGATGTTATAAAGGAACACGGCGGCAGAGTATATTTTGACGGAAAGTTTCAAGATATACCAAATACGACTGCTAAAGCAAGTATAAACTTAATGAAAAAAGGAATTGATTTTTTCAATATTAGTTCTACTGGCGGTTCAAAGATGTTAACTAGCACAATTACAGAATGTAATAATTATGCAAAAAAGAACAATATGAATCCGCCAATTATATTAGCAGTTACACTACTATCTAGTTTCGGACAAAAAACGCTTACAAATGAACTCGGCATAGAAATGAATATTTCATCTTATGTCCTAAAGCTTTCACAAATTGCAAAAGAAGCTGGTTTATCTGGTGTTGTAGCCCCAGATACAGATGCAGCCCAAATAAAGAAAGAGTTAGGTGAAGATTTTATAGTTGTGTGTCCAGCTGTCAGACCAACTTGGGCAATTGTAAACGACCAAATAAGAATAGTTTCACCAACAGATGCAATTAGAGCAGGTGCCGATTACATAATAATCGGAAGACCAATAACTAAGGCAGCTGATCCAACTGCAGCAGCAAAACTAATTATAGCAGAAATCGAAGAAGCGCTTAAAGAAAAAAGGAATAATATATGATTATTGGTGTACCTAAAGAAATAAAAGTAAGAGAAGACAGAATTGCAATTGCACCGCAAGGAGTTAGCTTTTTATGTAATGATGGTCACACGGTATTAATTGAGAGATCGGCTGGAATAGGAAGTGGTTTTTCGGATGAAGAATATAAAAGCGCAGGTGCCATAATACTGAATTCATCAGAAGATGTCTACAACAAATCAGATATAATAGTAAAAGTGAAAGAGCCACAGCCTTCAGAATATCGTTTACTTAAAAAGAATCAAATTTTATTAGCTTATTTGCACCTTGCTGTAGAAAAAGCGCTTACAAAAGAGCTTATTAATAAAAAAATAACAAGTATTGCATATGAAACAATACAAAATGAAGACGGGAAATTACCTTTATTAACTCCAATGAGTGAAGTCGCAGGCAAAATGTCAATTCAAATAGCTGCAAATCTTCTTGAAAATAGAAACAATGGAGCAGGCATTCTTTTAGGCGGTATTGCAGGAGTCCCGGCAGGTAAAGTACTTATAGTTGGTACTGGTAATGTTGGTTTAAATGCAGCAAAAATTGCTATAGGAATGGGCGCAAACGTAAGCATTGCTGATATTGACATAAATAGACTAAGATATGTTGATGATTTATTTGGTTCTAAAGTAAAAACATATGTATCAACAGAAGCAAATTTAAAAGAATTAGTTAAAGATACTGATGTTTTAATAGGAGCTGTTTTAATTCCGGGATATAAAGCCCCTTGCATAATAACGGAAGAAATGGTTAAAAGCATGCATAAAGGTTCCGTTATTGTTGATGTATCCATTGACCAAGGCGGCATTGTAGAAACAATGGACAGAATAACGACTTTAGACAATCCAACTTATGAAAAATATGGAGTAATTCATTATAGTGTTGCGAATATTCCGGGAAGCGTAGCAAGAACATCAACAATTGCACTAACAAATGAAAGCATTAAGTATATAAGAGAAGTTGCAACTGATGGAATTGTCGAGGCTTTAAAAAGAGATAAAGCTCTTGCAAGAGGAGTTAACACCTTTAACGGAAAACTCACAAACAAAGGCGTTGCAGAAGCTCTCAATCTTGAGTTTACAGAGTTGCCGAGTATTATTGGTTTTTAGGAATCAAATCACAACACATTTGACAAGAATTAAAGACTTTAGTCCTATATAGATTCTGTCTAAAACACTTAAACTTAGTTGTATTAATAGCTTCTCTTAATGTCATTTCACGAAGACTTGCCACTTTGTATGAAAGACAAGGATAAATATCCCCTTCAGGGTTAATATATATGCTTGTCATTGGTATTTTGCAAGGATTATATAAATCAGTGATTTTTTTATTATCGGAATTAAAGAATTTTTTTATATTTTCAGAATCACCAACTGCATTAAATCTTGGAGCATATCTTAGTATAGTTTTTGATTTTTTTGATAAACATTCAAGTTCTTTATATATCTCGATAAAATGATCCAGATCAAAATACAAATTAATAGGATACTCTTTTAAATAGAAATCTTCGTTAAATTCAACCCATAATTTGGAATTTTGTCTCAATGGTTGTTTTCTTAAAAATGTTAAAGAAAAAAATTGAGCATTTAAATTTATTGCTTCTTTATATAATTTAGGCAAATCATCAAGATTATCATTCAGAATACAAGTTTTTATATCCAACATCGGCTTAATTTTATTTTCTCGTTTAGAATTAAAAAGCTCAATATTATTTATAACTTTATCCCATAAACCAGAAAAATTTCTATTTTTATCATGATTTTTTCCATAACCATCCAATGAAACAGAAAGAAGCAATAATTTATTTTTTATAAAAGAATCTATAATTTCTTCATTTAAAGCTAAACCGTTAGAAATCAAAGAAACTTTTCTAAATTTTTGAGAAGCTTTTTCATAAATTTTCAGGAAATCTTTTTTTAAAATAACCTCACCTGCAACAAAAGAAATTAAAGCAAAGGGAGGTATTTGTTTTATTATATAAAACCATTCTTCTGTTGTTAATTCGTTCTTATGTCTATCTTCAGTAATATAACAAAATGGACACTTCAAATTACAATTATATGTTAACTCCAGAATATATCTCATTGGAGGAATTAAGATATTTCCTTTTTTATCAGAATATACAACGTTTGCATATATTTGTCGGACTAAATCAAACAAATAGCTATAATCCATTATTTTACCTCCAAACTAATAATACAAAAAAAACATTTTGTTAACAAAATGTAACTTCAAAAAATAATAACGCAATTTTCAAAAATAAAAACTTTTTATATATGTATAAAGGGAAATTAGTTAATACACAGGGGATGAAGCTTATGGCTGTCGGAGCAAAAGATAAGATTGACAGGGAATTAGTCAAAAAATATGCAAAATTAAAAATGGATAATCCTGAAACAACAAAATTAGTTGATTCTCAAAAGATGTTATCTGCAATGAATGATTACGCTGCAATGCAAAGAAATATGCTTGATATGAATTCTAAATTAAAAGATATTTGTTCAAATGTAACATCCAAATCAGTTGTTTATTTGAAACTTAATTTCAATCCACCAAGAGCAAGAAAACAATAAATTGTAAACAATTTGAAAACAAAGCCAAGTAATATATCAAAATGATTAACTTTTAATTACAATGTAATATGGAAGTTAATCATTATAGTATGGAATAAAAATGAAACAAGTTATATTAGCATCATCATCCCCACGTCGACAAGAATTATTAGAAAATATTGGAATTTTATTTCAAGTTATAACGCCAAATTACAATGAAGATATTTTAAATAAAGCTTTTTCATACAAATTAATTGAATCTCTTGCAGAAAACAAAGGAATTTCAGTTTTAAAACAAATAAAATTTCCGGCAATTATAATAAGTGCTGATACAGTAGTTGTATACAACAATGTAGTACTTGGAAAACCTAAAGATTTTGATGATGCTTTCAAAATGTTATTAATGCTTAATGGACAAACTCATACAGTTGTCACATCTATATGCGTAATAGACAGTGAATATGATAAAAAAATCATTAAATCAGAAACAAGTGAAGTAACATTCAACAAAATTTCAGAAAGTGAAATAAAAAATTATATATATGATTTTAAGCCATATGACAAAGCTGGTTCATACGGCATTCAAGAACTCCCCGACCATTTCATAAAAGAAATAAAAGGAGAATACGATAATATAGTAGGATTGCCAACAAAATTATTAATAAATATCCTTTCTGAGATAAACCAAACACAAAATATAAAGTAAAATATAATTAAAGGAGTTAAGAAGGAGATAAATATGAATAGCGTGCAGCTTGTAAAAGAAAGAATAAGAAGTATTAAAGATTTTCCAATAGATGGAATTATTTTTAGAGATATTACAACTGCAATAAAGGATAAAGAAGCACTTAGAGAAATGATTAACTTCTTAACAGAAAAATTCATTAATAAAGGTATAGATTATGTTGCAGTTATTGAATCAAGAGGATTTATATTTGGGTCAGCACTTGCGTACAATATAAATGCTGGTTGTATTTTAATAAGAAAACCCGGAAAACTTCCTGCTGAAACAATAAGTGAAGAATATGCTCTTGAATATGGAACTGATAAACTGGAAATTCATAAAGATGCTATTGAAGAAGGTAAAAACGTAATAGTTATTGATGATTTATTAGCAACAGGAGGAACAGTATCCGCAGCTTGCAAGTTACTGAGAAAAGCAGGAGCAAATGTAAAAGCAGCTGCTTTTGTAATTGAACTTTCAGATTTAAAAGGAAGACAAAATTTACCTCAAGATATAGAAGTTGTTTCTATGGTTACTTATTAAAATATCGGTAAAATTTAATGGGTGATGAAAATAAACAATTTGAAGCAAGCCAACAAAAGCTTCAAAAAGCAAGAAAAGAAGGACAAGTTGTAAAATCAAAAGATTTTTCAATGGCTTTGGCATTACTTGTTATGTTCATTATCATATTAAAACTATCACCATTTATATGGGATCAAATATCTATATTGTTTGTATATTTATATGATAAAATTCCGGAAAAGCATTTGGAAGATATAGGATATGTACATCTATTTACTGCAATAGCGATTCCAACCATGTTAATAATAGGTCCCATATTAATAATGTCAGCATTTATAGCAATACTTGGTGATTTTATACAAGTAGGCCCACTAGTTACAACAAAACCTCTTGAACCAAAACTAGATAAACTTAACCCATCTAAATACTTTAAAAATTTGATGTCTCCCAAAACGGCATTTGAATTAGTAAAAAACATTGTAAAAGTTGCACTTCTGGGACTTATAGGATGGATGGTTTATAATTCACATTTAGAAGCAATATTAGCATTGGCAACTATTGATAACAGTTTTGCAATTATGAACGAATTCGGTTCTCTTATTATAGATTTCGTAATGAAAGCAGGCTTAGCATTTTTAATAATTGCTGCTGCAGATTATGGTATGGTACGATGGAAATTTTTACAAGACCAAAAGATGTCTTTTAAAGAAGTAAAAGATGAATATAAGAACTCCGAAGGAGATCCCCATGTAAAAGCTGCATTAAGACAAAGAAGACAACAAATGTTACAAAAGAAAATGATGGATTCTGTACCAGATGCTGATTTCGTTGTAACTAACCCAACACACATTGCTTGTGCGTTAAAATATGATGCACAGCAAATGGAATCACCCAAAATGCTTGCAAAAGGTACAGAATTATTTGCAAAAAAAATTATAGAAATTGCAAGAGAACATTCAATTCCAGTTATTGAAAATCCACCTGTTGCAAGAGCCTTATTTAGAATGGTAGAAATTAATGCATCTATTCCACCTGAATTATATAAAGCAGTCGCTGAAATATTGATTTTTGTATACAATTTGCGAAATACTAAAAAAGGTAGTAATATATAAAAGAAAAAGACTAATAGATTAAACGATGCACACAAAAATAAAAGATTACATTGAAATAATCGAAAAGGTAGCTAAGGTAGAACATAAACGTATTCCGTCGCACATGGTGGATTATGATGAACTTGTTAGCATTGGTATTATTGCCATACAGGTACTTATAAAAGACAAAACTGATGAACAACTGGCAAAATATAATAATGCTTATATAGCTACAGCTGTAAGATGGGCTATAAGAAATGAGCTTAGAAACAGATACAAATGGTATTCTCTAAAACATACGAATGTAGATTTACAAGAAGAACAAAACCAAAATGGCGCTGATGAAGAATCAACAATCACCCCCGGTAAAGTAAGAGAAGCTATTTATGAAACAATATTATCTATTGACAGTTTAGCAGCCGCTGCATCTGATAATGATTCTCCTTTTGATTTTATAAAAGACCCATCAGCTCTTCCTGATGAAAAAGCTGAAATTTCTGAACTTGGAAGAGTTATTAGAGAAGCTATTGCAAAATTGCCGCAAAAAGAAAGAATTATTATCGAATACAGATTTTATCGTAATATGCAGGTAAAAGAAATAGCAGAACAAGTTGGGCTTTCTTCATCAAGAATAACAAGAATTATTCAAGCCGCATTAAATACAGTTAGAGAATATCTTAATAAAAAAGACCATTATGGCTATTAATTTTTTATTTTAGACTTCAAATAAAGAGAATAATCTAGTTCTTATTTCTTCAGAATCAAGTTCTTTTTCGATTTCATTCAACTCAAGAGCTTTTTGGTAAGACTTCGCTGCATCTATGTTTTTACCTTGTTCTTGTAGAACTCTACCCAAATTAAAATGAGCCATAACATAATCTGCTTTTATTGATATTGCCGTTTCAAAAAGCTTTTTTGCTTCTCTTAGATTTCTTATTCCATCCAAATATATAACACCTAAATTGTTATATGCAGAAGAATACTCTGGTTCTAATGCAATGGCTTTGTGGTAGGCTATAATTGCTTCTTCCAAATAATCTTTTTTCCACAATGCCATCGCACATTTATTATAAGAAACTGCATTCTTAGGATTTAATTTAATTGCTTCGCAATAAGCTTTAATTGAACTATCAATATCATCCGTTTGAAGGTAAATATCGCCAAGCTCTACAAAAATTTCATCATTATTTTCATCCAAAATGATAGCCGTTTTTAACAAATCTACAGCAGTATCTATATCATCGAAAACATTATGATACAAAGAAGCTAAAGCTTGACATACAATAGCCGTCCACTCAGGATCAGGATTCTTATCTATAGCAACTTTATAATGTTCACAAGCATCATCATATTGTTCTGCCTTAACAAGAGCATATGCAAGTGCATTATGATAGAAAGGATTTCCCTCATCTTTTGTTAGAGCAAGTTTAAAAGCACTTACAGAATTTATAACATCCTCTTTTTTTAAATAAAGATGTCCAAGTTCATAATAAATATTAGAACTATTTTCCTCTACCTCTAAAAGTTTCGTATAACAATCAATTGCTGTATCAATATCACTATCATAATAGACTTGAGTAATTGTTGCTACTTTCAACAACAATTCTTTATTATAAGGATTCGTCTCTAATGCTTTAATATAGGCTCTTCTAGCTGTTTCTATATCTTCTTCTTGTATATTAATATCACCAATTTTTTGATAATATACCTCATTCCTACCGGTAGAATTAGCTGCAACATCATATGCTTTTACAGCCATAGAATAATTTTTAGTTTTTTCTAAAACCTTACCTAAGAAATCATAAAAAATTAATGAAAAATTCTTTGTTATGTTTTTGTATAACATTTTCATTGAAGAATTATCAAGTGGAATACTCAAACTACCAGATAACATATAATATAGAGATTGAGACAAATCTTTGGCATTCAAGTTTGTATCGTGCATTTTATCTATGTACATTGAAGCCAACGATAATCTTGAGCGTGCTGACTTAAATGGACTCAATTTAATTGCTTCTTTTAGTTCTTTTTCAGCCTCATCATATTTTTTTGCCATTTCAAGAAAATATGCAGCATAAATATGAGCATTTGGATTAGCTGGAGAAATATTGATTGCTGATTTACATTGTTCAATTGCAGAAGAAAGATTTATTTCACCTCTATCCCACAATAATGTTGCAAGTCTGTAGTAAGCTTCCGCAATATTAGGATTAAATTTAATTGCGTCGATATAATTATCGACAGCATTATCCAAATCTGATTTTTTACCCTTTATTAAATACTGTTCATGATATTTACGAGCAAATTCCATGTAATCTTGAGCCATAGAATCAAAATCAAATTCTTCAGTTTCTATAGAATTACTTATGCTTTTTTTAGACATCGACCATCTATTCCTCTACAATATATATCATCCGATAAAATTTAAAAAAAAGGAATATTTTGCTTCTAAAATACTGCGTTTGGAGTAGCCACTATAATATTAATTTACGGAAGTAATAAGAAAAGACAATTTTTCAAACTATTTTGTTTTTATAGAAATAGGTAGTTATACATAAGGAGGTTTTTATGAATCCGATAAAATTTGGAGAAATAAATTACAGTTCTAAATATGGTAAAGATGGACTCCGTACAAAAACAGAACAAAGTGTAAATCAAGAAATACCCAAAGATTCATTCAACCCCAAATACAAATCTAAAGGAAACAAGAAAGCAGCTGGTGTTTTAGGTACAATCGCACTAATGATTGCAACAGGTGTTGCTGCTTATAAAGGAAAAGGTAAAATCCAACAAATTATAAAGAACACTAGTGCCGGAATAACTAATGCAATAAAAAATTTCGGTATAAAACATCCTAATTTAGGACAAGCAGGTAAATCATTAAAAGAAACCGGTAAACATTTAAAAGCTGCTTGTGCAAAACCAACTGAATTTATAAAAAAAGGTGTAAAACTAATTGCAAAACCTTTCCAAGCAATATATAACGGAGCAAAAAATTTATTTACGAAAAAGACTAACTAATGATACAAAACAATAATATACAGACATCAAATAATATATTTAGCTTGTTCCCACAATATACACTGGAACAAGCTAATGTAGTGCAAAAACCAGTTTCAAAAGTGTCTGTAAATTCTTCTGAAGAAGAGAAAAAAGATTCAATTGAACTTACAAAGAAAAAATCAAGCAAAGCAAAAAAAATTATTTTCGGGTCAACTCTTGCCTCAACAATAATAACTGCAGGAATCGCAAGTATGTTTTTTGCAAAAGGTTTTCACGGAAGTTCCTTAAAAAAACTAACAAAATTAAAAGATAAATTAACAAGAGAAATTTCAGAAAGCGGAAGTAAAAAAGCTGAAGGAATAACTTCCAAAACAATTTTGTATGCAAAAAAAGGAACTAAAAAAGCAATAGACGGACTTGAAGCCACATCAAACTTTGCTGCGATTAAAGACTGGACCTGTGATAGAATTCTAAGATTAAACAAAGCGACAGCTAAATTTGCAGACAAGACCAAACACTTATTTAAGAAAGTCGTAGACAAAACACTCGGAAAAAAATATGACAAAGTTGAAGTAAAAGTAAAAGATTTAACCTCACTTCTAAAGCACTACAACATTACAAATTTAGAAAATTTAGACGAAGCTCAAAAAATAATGCCAGTAACCATAAAAGGTGAGACAAAAACATTAGCAGAATGGGTAGAAAAACTTTCCTATGAAATAAAACGTCTTGAAAGTGCTTATGATGATGGTTTTAGTTTAGGAGCAAGAAAACTAAGAGGACAAAAACGCACTAAATTATTGTCCGGAATTTCTGAGAAAATAAAAGAAAAATTATTTGGTACAAAAGGAAATAAAGTTGATACAAATAATTATAGAACTTATGTAACACAAGATGTTTCTAGTGCTGCCCAACAAGAACTAAGAGAAGAAATCTTAAATGCAAGAAAAAGGGTTACTAACAATATTCCTGCAATATATGATGATATAAAAGGGAAAGTTAATCAATTCTCTAATTCAATAAAAATTCAAGACACAGCTTCTCTAGAATTCATAACAAAATTAAACCAACAACTTGATGCATTTAAAAAATGCTCAGGTGCAAGTGAAGCCACTTCAAGAAGAAAAATTGTAGAAGAAATATCATCAAGTGTTGATGACTTCATTGCATTAATTAAAAAATCAGATTATTCAGATATCGAAAAAGCAAACATATTTGATATTTTGAATTCAATAAAAGCTTCAGCTAAATCTACAAGCGGAAAATCAAAAGGTGCACTTGAGGAAATAATGACAATCCTAAAAGGATTAAACAGTAAAACACTACAAGGCACAAATACGAAAATCATAACTGATGCGGAATTTAAAGATTTTTCAAAATTATCATCTAAAATAAGCAAAGGACTTGATAGTGCTACAGAACTTGAAATGGGTGAATATTTCTTAAAACAAGCAGAACTTGAAGTTGGTTCAGCTGCAACAGATGTATTATCATTACTTTTCCCTATAGGAGCAGGTGCTATTGCCATAGCGAAAGGTGATGATAAAGAAGAAAAAGTTTCAGCAACATTAACAACCTGTATTCCATTGGCTGGCAGTTTTGCTACTTTTATCTACGGTACAACAAAGATGTTCTCTGGAGCTAAAAACCTTATGTTCTCTCTAATATCAGGTATTGCGTTAGGTAAGCTTGGAAACTATTGTGATAAATTATACAAAAAATATAAAGAATCAGGCTCTGTAGCAAAAGTAGCAAAAGAAGAATATGATAATTTCTGGACAGATTTAACACCTAAATATGCTCAACCTTTAAAAAATAACGAAAAAACAAATAACAAAGATAAACAATCTAAATAATCACTCATTTAATTGAGTAATTTTTTATTCTTTAATTATAAAATATAGTTATGAAGAAATTTCTAACTATATTTTTAATATTTTGTATTGTAAATTTAACAGCTGTTGCAGTTGAGTTTGATTCTTCAATTGATGCCAGTATAAGAAAAGATTTTAATGTTGCGACTAATGAATTACCTGCTCTTCCCAATACTGCACCAACAACAAATCCGGTCAAGGCAGAAATTTCAACACAAACCAAATACAATCCCACGGGGAAAATTTATACTCTTAAACGCGGGACAAAAATCAATCTTACATCAACAAACAAAATATCTGATTGGATGCACAAAGGAAGTCAAGTAACATTTAGTTCCAACGACAATATATATACAAAAGAAGGTACTATAATTCCTGCAGGAACACTTTTTAAAGGAACAGTAACAGATGCTCACAGACCACAAATAACAGGAAATGGTGGTCTTGTTGAACTTAAAATTGATGAAATATACTTTAACGGAATAATGTCTAAAATAGATACAAAAGTAAGTATGGCAAATTCTAAAAGAATATTTTTAAGCAATATAAAGGGTAAACGTACATACTGGAAGAATTTTTCTAAAGTAATGACACCCGGGAAAAAAGTATTTTCAGCAACACATACTTGCGCTATGGCTATGATGCCAATCCCTTTTGTTAACCTATTTTCAATAATTCCTTTAGCAGGCGGAGCTGTTGTTTATACATTAAATTTAGTAACAGCACCTGTTATTACAATATTTACAAAGGGGGGTTCTTTATCCTTACCTGCCGGTACACAATTTCAAATTAAAATCACAGATGAAGTAAAAATTAAAGGTTAATTTTAAATTGTTGATTAGCATATATTTTTATATTACGCTAGAGACAGTTTGAAAGGAAATATTTATGTTACGAGCAGGAATTGTAGGATTACCAAACGTAGGGAAATCAACATTATTTAACGCATTAACTTCTTCAAATAATGCACAGAGCGCAAACTTTCCGTTTTGTACTATAGAACCAAATGTCGGCGTTGTTAATGTTCCTGATGAAAGACTTCAGATTTTAGGCAAACTTGTTAAAACTCAAACAATAATTCCTACTGCTATTGAGTTTGTGGATATAGCAGGACTTGTAAAAGGTGCAAGTAAAGGAGAAGGACTTGGCAACCAATTTTTACACAATATAAGAGAAGTTGATGCAATTATTCAAGTTGTAAGATGTTTTGATGATATAAATACAATCCATGTTGCGGGAAAAGTTAATCCTATTGATGACATAGAAACCATTAATACAGAATTAGCATTAGCGGATATGGCATCAATAGAAAAAAGGCTTGAAAGATTAACTAAAATAGTTAAAACAGGCGACAAACAAGCTGCTCTTGAATATAAAGTTCTATCAAAAATAAATGAATTATTAGCAGATGCAACATTTATAAATCTCGAAAAATATTTTGAAGATGAAGAACTCGAATTTGCTAAAAGTTCGCAATTAATGTGTATAAAACCTGTTATATATGCTGCTAATGTTAGCGAAACAGATTTAGCAACCGGTAATAATTATGTTGAACAAGTAAGAGAATATGCATCTAAACATGGTGCTGATGTTGTTGTAATTTCAGCGAAAATAGAAGCAGAACTTGTAGATTTATCGCAAGAAGAAGCAAAAGCATATTTATCAGATTTAGGCGTAACAAGCTCTGGTATTGAAAGAATGGTTCAATCTGTATATAAGCTGCTTGATTTAACAACATTTATAACAGCTGGCGAAAAAGAAGTAAGAGCTTGGACTGTAAAGAAAGGTTCTAAGGCTCCAAAAGCAGCCGGTGTTATTCACACAGACTTCGAAAAAGGTTTCATAAGAGCAGAAGTAACGAGTTATAAAGACTTTGTAGATGCAGGTTCTTACGTTGTAGCCAGAGAAAGAGGTGTTACTAGACTTGAAGGAAAAGATTACATTATTCAAGATGGAGACATAGTCCACTTTAGATTTAATGTGTAGGCTTTTCACTAAAATTTAATGTAGAGAATAATTTAACCGCTTCGGCTACTCTAGGTCCCGGGCGGTTTATTATATCTCTTTGCTTTGAACTTAAATATAATATTCTAGTTTTCGGGAATAATTTTTTTATTTTCTCAACATCAGAAGGGAAACAAATAATAATAACATCAGGATTTTTTTCAAGAACATATTCTAAAGTTATATTTGGATAATAATATGGAATTTCGGATGTAATAGAAATATGACCTGATTTTTTTATAATATCTGTTATAAAACTCTCGCTTCCTATTGTAACAAGAGGATTTGTTTGTACTACATATAAAATTTTTTTAGAATTATTAGTCCTGTTTTCTTGAATTTCTTGTCTTATGTTTTTTATAAGTCTTTGTGCATTTTTTTCACTATTTGTAATTCTAGCAATATTATTTATAGTTGAATATATTTCTTCTATGTTTGTAAACTCAAAATAGACAGGCTTAGTTTTTGTTAAAGAAAGTTCTCCAAGTTTAGGCTTGGCGGATGTCATTGCAAATAAATAATCAGGTTGTAAACTAACAATCATTTCCATATTTACAAAATATGTATCACCAATAATTGGTTTTTCTTTAACTTTTTCAGGGTAATTACAAGTTGAAGAAACAGCAAGCAGATTATTTTCAGCACCAAGTGAATATATAATTTCCGTTATAACAGGTGACAAACTAACATAAGTTGAAGCAAATGTTATATTTCCTATAAAAAATAATATAAAACTAATTACATATCTGTATATGAATATCTTCTTCATTATTTATAACCTTAAAGTCAATTCCAAATATTTTTTTTAATATGTCAGAAGAAATAAAATCTTTCTTTTCACCGTATAATATTTCATTTTTTCTTGTTAAACCAACAAAATAATCTCCATAATTAGAAGCCAAGTTAATATCATGAAGAACAATAATACAAGTAATTCCTGCTTGTGTAAGTTTTTTTATCATATTTAGGATTTTTATTTGGTTAATTAAATCCATATTAGCAGTAGGTTCATCAAGTAATAGAATATGCGCTTCTGAAATTAAGCCTAAT
The DNA here is from genome assembly GCA_944322895.1 of Candidatus Gastranaerophilales bacterium. Lineage (GTDB taxonomy): Bacteria > Cyanobacteriota > Vampirovibrionia > Gastranaerophilales > Gastranaerophilaceae > Avigastranaerophilus. The sequence continues at coordinate 46,520 of CALUQL010000002.1, read as the reverse complement.
GCTATATTTGCTTTTTGTAATTCACCTGAACTTAAATTATCTATTAGTGTATATTTCTTATCTGTAAGTTCCAGTATACTAAGCACTTCATTCACTTTATCTTTTTCTTCTTTTGTCAAAAACCACTTCCAGTTTTGTTTATAAAAAGAGGATTCAATATATTCTTGCAAAGTAATACCATTAGGATATTTTATCCTTTGCGGAAGATAAAATAAATCTTTATTATTTACTGATACTTCACCCATTTGAGGTTTTATAATACCTGCTATTATTTTTAACAAAGTAGTTTTTCCAACCCCATTAGTACCAACTAACATAGTAATTTTATTCTGAGGAATTTGTATATTTGCATTTTCAAAAAGTTTTATATTATCAACTGAATAAGAAAGGTTATTAATATTAATCACTAAAAATATCCCCTTTCTTAATTAAGAAAAATACAAAAACAGGTGCACCAATAAATGCGATAACAAGTCCCAAAGGAACTTGAAGCGGGTATATTACGGTTCTTGCAATATAATCAGCTATAAGTATTAAGCTACTACCTACTAATATATTAGATATAAATAGCCATCTGTAATCTTGCCCTAATAACATTCTGGATATTTGTGGCGCAATAATACCTACGAATCCAAGTATTCCTGCTGAAAATACACTTAAAGAGGTTAATAATGAAGCCAAAATTATTATTACTAATGTATAAAAATATCTTCTTTTTTTATCTGTAGATAATAAATCCGAATCTAATCTCAAATAGTTTAATTTAGGAATAAAAAAAGCAGTTATAAACATTAAAATCAAAAACAATATTATTAATGCTTTATTAGAAATTACTTCATTGTTTGTAACACCACCCGATAGAATTAACATCATCAAGTATGATTTTAAAGGATTTACAAGTATTATTAAAGAAATTAAAGAACTCACAAAAATATTTATAGATAAACCGATTAATATTAATTTTGTAATTGAAAACTTACTTAATCCTGAGAAAATAATAACTATAGCAGAAGATAGCAAAGCACCAATAAAACCAAAAATAGAATAATTAGAACTATTAAAAAACAAAATAGAAAGAACTATTCCAAGACCTGCACCTGAAGATATTCCGGTAATATAAGGCTCAGCGAGGGGATTCTTTGAAACAGATTGCATAAACATGCCTGCCAAAGCCAAACAACATCCTGCAATTAATGCTTTTAATGCTCTTGGATATCTTAGTACAGTCAATATTACACTGTCAGTATCTTCTGAAATATTAAATGCCTTACACAACATATTAATACCAAAATCTTTGTATCCAGCATACATAGCAAGATACAAAGATAAAATAAGTATTAAGAATAAAACTATTATTATTAATATTTTTCTATATTTATTCATAGATTAACTATATCACAGAGTTTCTACTTTTTCTTTTTGTGGCAGAGTATATTTCATAAATAACCCCGCTCTAAAATGAATTCCCGGAGCATAATAAGAAGTCGGACCTGTTTTATACATTGAAATATCTTGATCAAGAAGGTTATACACAGTACCATTTAGAGATATTTCCGTATTTTCTGTTTTAAGTAATCTAACTTTACCTCCTAATTTAACATCAACGTAACCGTTTGTTTTATCCGAATTTTGCGTTGCAGACATATAACGACCTGAATTGGCCTCTACACCTGCATATAAATTAACTATTTCATTAGGAATCCAGTAAATCGTACCTTTAATTGAGTTTCTTGGACAACCCGGCAAATCCGCATGGGTAGTTTTATCTTCTGAATCTGTATAAGTATAACTTGCTATAGCTTTCAACCAAGGTTTGGGTTCCCAAGTAATTTTTCCTTCATAACCTTGAATTCTAGCACTATCAACATTTACATATTGTCCGACATAAACCCAAGTAATCGGGTCTGTTTCTCCTCTATAACCTATATAATCTTTATAATCACTATTGAAATATCCGAAATCAATTGTTAATTTTTCATCAAAGAAGGACTGAGTGACACCTACATCCCAACTTTCCATTTTTTCCGCTTTCAAATTTGGATTAGCAAGTGATTGCATATAAGAAGAATTCATTGTTCCAAAACGTTGATATAAAGTAGGGTTATTAACACTTTGTCCCCAAGAAGATCTAAACTTAGTTTTTGAACCTTCCAAATTAAATGTAGGAAGAACTAATGCTGCAGATACGTTTGGTGTAACATATGTTCCAAAATCCGAATTATTTATGATTCTGGCTCCACCTCTTATAAATAATTTATCTTTAATATTTATTAAGTCATTAACAAAAACATCATTTTGTATAGTGTTACCAGAATATCCGTTAAGAACTGTACCTGTCCACATAGCAACATCACGAGTATGCCCATCTATAAACTCCGTTTCAAAATTATAACCAACAGATAAGGTATTCCAATCTGTAACATTATAATTATGTTGAGTTACAAAATTAAGTCTGGTGCTATTTATTTTTGAAATTGATTCATAAAATGGATCACCACTTAAATTATCCGGCAATACATAACTATTACTTTCATTATGATATACCCCAAATTTTGCATCATAATTGTATTTTTCATTCGGACTATGTGAATAAGAAAGAACATTCATTATATCATAATTAAGACCATAATTATTAGGCGATTGATATATTCCGTATGGATATGATTGTTGATAACCAACTCCCAAACCTTTTCTTGCTCTTGAAAATCTAAATATGTTACGTACTTCAGCTTTTTCATCAAGAATTCTTTTACCTATATTTGTAACTATATTCAAATTATTATAATCATCATTACGGATATCTCCCAAACCGGTAGCACTCATACCGCCATCAGTTTTAAACCAAGTCAAGCCCATATAATAATCTATAGAATGATTGCCACCCATAAGCGCTAATCGTTCTTTAAAAGTCCCAAGATTTCCCATTTCGCTACCCATTTCAACAGAGAAAGGACCGCGACCTCTTCTTGTTTGCATTGCAATTAATCCACCAGAGGCATTAGTACCAGCCAAATTACCTTGAGGACCTCTTATTATTTCTATTCTCTCTAAATCGTCAGTTAATATAAATTGAGGTTCAACTCCAGGGCTAGTCATAGATGTTCTATCAGCTCTTATACCATCTATTGTCATCCTGACTCTATCTGTACCTCGCAACCTTACGGAAGACACTGACCCATCTGAACCATTTGCATTCTGAACAAAAAGACTTCCTGTCTGATTTAAGAGTTCAGTTAATAATGGTGAATTTTGCCTAGCAATTTCTTTTCTTGTAATAATATCAACACTGGCACCAGCAGACTCGATTGATTCTGCATAATTGCTGTATGAATAGATTTCCTTTTCCTTTACATCGCCATAAAGAAGTATCTTTTCTGACGTTTTTTCTTTAGGAGTATCCAAATCCAACTCTACTACTTCTTCCACTGCTTGCATTGGCATAACAGATATAAATGCCATAGCAAGCATCGCATAAAACATCTTTTTCATATAATTTTAACCTCGTGCTCGCAAGTAATTCCAGACAAAATAGGTATTCTGACTTCAAAAGGATAAACCTTTCCTTACAGCTACGGCATAGTCACTCGTACGAGTAGTTTCCCTATAGTATCTCTTTTAGATTAACATTTTTTAAATTTTTGTCAACATAATTTATATAAAAAATTAACATTATAATAATTGACTAAAATATTAAAAATAGTTAAGTTAATCATTTTAAAAAATTTACTATAATTTTGATGCATGATAGAATCTAGAAAGTTAATAACGAGGAAATCGAGTGGAATTCTTGAACCGGACCGCGGCCGTATAGTCGGAATGCTCTATATTCTTATGTGGGTTGCGTGTATCCTACCTATATAGTGAAGAAGAGCTCCTTACGTTAAACGTATAAGGAGTTTTTATTTTGCCGACACCAATTTCATTACAATCTAATAACAGAGCAGGATTATGTCCGCATGGACTACCGCCTTCCGCTTGCCCAATTTGTAGTGGTGGAGGCATGGCTGGTGGTGGAAGAGTAAAAGAAGCTGTAACTTCAAAACCAATAAACTCAGGTGAATGGTCGTTTATGAAATGTTACGCAGCAGGACTTGCTATGCGTGCGCAAGAGGCAAGAGTTGAAAATGCAAAAACTGCGTTTGAACGTCAAATTGAGTTTGCTCAACAACTTGGAAAAAACATACAAAATATTGCGGATAAAATCCAAAATGCCATTCAGAATTTACAAAACAGTTCGCCTGTTATTATCCAAAATATCTTACAAGTAATCAATAATTCAATAATTAATCCTATATTAAACCTAATATCTCAAATACCTAAATTAATTGAAAATATAGCTGAACTTCAAAAAAAGCTTGGAGAAATGCTTCAACAAGCTGGGGAAAAGCTCACAGCTTTACTTGGTGATATTAAAAACTTCATAGACAGAAAAGTTATCGATAACATAAAAAAACAAATTAAGAAATTTTTCTTATGGTTTACAACAGATTTAGAAGATGAAAATTACAAAAATGACGATGCTTTAGAAGTATTCAAAGCAAGAGAAATGAAAAAGTATTTAGTTAATATAATAACTAAGATTAAGAAACGGAATGAAAATGATAATAGAAACTATAAAGACTAAACAAGTAGATATAAAGAAAAAGAAAAAGAAGGAAGAAAAACCTGATAAGACAATGAATAAAACGCTGCAAGGAGTTTTAATAAATAGTCATGTTAAAAATACTCAAGACAACTGCTTCTCTTTTAATGACATAAAAGATTCTTTATTAATTAGTGATTCAACAAATTACTATTCTACAAACGGAACTATAAAAAAGAGCGAAAACGAAAGTTCTTTTGATACCAAAAAAGCAATTAAACCACTATTAATAGGTACAAGCTTAATTGTTGGCGGATGTTTTGCAATAAGTGCTATTTTAAAAAAATCATCAAAAGCTTTATTGACAACAGCTAATTTTGAACATTTACCTGATTTAGCTATAAATATGAATATCAAAGAAGAGCCTCAGTTTGCTATATATCGAGCAATAAGAGATCCAAATTTTAAAAATTTATTTGGAGCTGCAGCTGTTTTTCTGATGAGTGGAATCACCATTGCGTGCAAAAATTTTATAGAAGGTGCAAAAGAAGTTTGGACAAAGAAACAATCAGCAGATATTGAAAAAAATCTTCAAGAAAATCTAATTGAAGTTGAGACAAATGCCTTTTCAGGGAAGCTCAAAGTTGTAAATGATTTAATGCAAAACAATGTAAAATATTTTGACGATGTCATAAATAACAGAAAAGAGAAAGCTTCTACGCCTGAAGTTTTCTCCGGTTTTTTATCTTTTAAAGGTGAAAATAAAGACAAAGAAACCTCTCCAAAAGACAATACAATAATTAACAAGAACCTAAAATATGCAGCACTAATTGGAGGGGTAATTGCAGGCGCTGTTATTTTAGGGAAATTGAGCATTTCAAATCTTAAGAAAACCCTCGAATACACAAACAAATATGCAAACAATTATACAGAAAAAACTATAGATGCAATTAACGGAATTAGTAATAAAGCAGATAAAAATGACTTACCAAAGGTTATAGAATTTCTGAAATCTATTTGTGCTAAACCTGATTACATAAAAGAGGTTGCAAAGAAATATAACCTTTCAGACAATGAAGTTCAATCAATAATTCATGCTGTTGAAGAATCAAAGAAGACCATATTTGCAGATGCCCCGACAGCACTTGGTGGTATTCCTCAAAAAGTTCAATATTATTGCTATATAGATGAAAATAGAGGTCACTTATACAACTGGATTTTAAATCCTCAAAATAAATTTACAAAACTAATATTTGGCGCATTTACAATTTCAAGTGCTATAGGCTATCTTTTCAAACAAGGAATGGATGCAATAAAAGAAGTAACAGTTATGAAAGAAAACGCCAAAACTGAACTTGATTTAAGAAAAAGACTTGTAGATGTTGAAATCGCCAACTTTAAAGCAAAAAAAGAAAGTGCAATCAATCCGCTTATTGAAAATTTTGCAAAACACGCAAATGACGGTTCTAAAACAAAAGATGAATTAAAGCAATTAGCAGACAATATATTAATGGAAACAAAAAATGGTCCGCCATACGTATATAACTAAGGAAAAATTATGAAAATAGCAAACATAAATATTCAGAATAATATTTCACAACTTGGTCAAGGAGTAACTTTTCCAAATCATCAAAGAAATTACTGTACTTTCAATGAAAAAAGAACAGAAGAACTTGTTAATGCAAAAGAAGAGGCTCTACCATATATTGATACATTTTTAAAATCCGCCTGGAGTGAAGAACAAGTATTAGATGGGCTTCAAGTACTTGATAAAATGCTTGATAAAGGAGTAAAAGGAATAGATAAAATGTATCCGACAATTGCAAGGTTTAATGATGTAACATCTCCGAATGTACAAGTTATGTTAGCTGGAATTTACAGAAAAACACTTGTTCCGGATGCCTTTGGTCCTTTGAACAAAATGATGATAAGGCAAACTTTAACACCAAACTCTCCTTATTTTGATCCTACAGAAGAAATAGGCGGTGCAATTATGGAATATTTAAAAAATCAATCTAATATTAATTCTTCTTCAGTCATAAAACATCAATAGAAACTATTTATATTTTCAATAATATCTGAAGCTTCTTCTTCTATCTGCTGTTCTTGTGGAATTTTTTTATCTTTAAATAGATATTTATATTTAGCTTCTTCCAATTCTTGTGAATGATCAGGATGTTTTGCCGATGTATATTCATTTAATTTATTCATTACTTCTTTTGATTTGGCATTCAAATGAAAACAAATCTGATAATACAATTCAGCATTTTTCAAATCACCTAGTTTCTCATAGCATTTTGCACTCTGAAGATTAGTATCAAAATCCCTTAATAAACCGGAAGCTAATGCTAATTTATAATATTCTATAGCTGTTGAATATTCTTGAAAACTGTAAAAGAAATCTCCCATTGCTCTTTGCAACTTAGGATCAGCAGGATTCATATTATAAGCTTTTAAAACATATAATTTTGCCTCTGCTCTATCTTGAAGAAGTTGATTTACTTTAGATAATCCCAATAATGCTTTCGTATTTATCGGATTTTTTTCATATTCTTCTTCATATAAGATTCTTGCTTTATGAATATATTCATAGCCTTCTTCTTGATTAGATGTTGTTTGAGCTTTCCTTAACAATTTTTCAGCTTGAGAAAAATTATCCGCAAACGCACAATTTAAAGATAAAAAAATTATCAATAAAGTATATATTAGTTTATTTCGTAAACTTTTCATAATCAAACTTAATAATATCCAATCTAGCTATTTATCTTAATAATAACTATATGTTATAAATATTTCAAGGTTAGCAACAAGGATAGTAATAAATGCAAGAAATCGGGATTTTATTTACGTTTATTTTTTTTGCACTATTATTTGCTATTTTTATGTTGATATGTTCAATTATTGCAGCACCTAAAGCAAATAATGAGAATAAAGAAAGTATTTATGAATGCGGATTAAATATAAAAGAAAAGTTTAATTGTAAATTTAAAATACAATTTCTTATTTATGCAATATTATTTTTAATTTTCGATGTTGAAACAATATTTATATTTCCTTTTGCACTAAGCTATAGTTTTCTCGGGGTATTTGCTTTAATTGAAATAGTTATATTTTTAGGATTACTGCTATTAGGCTTAATTTATGCAATAAGAACAAGAATGTTAAGGTTTAAATAATGAATATTATTTTTTCAACGATAGATGCAATATCTAACTGGGCAAGGTCAAACTCATTATGGCCATTAACGTTTGCTACATCTTGCTGTGGCATAGAAATGATGTCAGTATCAGCTTCTGACTATGATATAGCAAGATTTGGATCTGAAGTTTTCAGAGCTTCTCCAAGACAAGCAGATCTTTTAATTATAGCAGGAACCATAACTCATAAAATGGCTCCTTTACTATTAAAGTTATACGAACAAATGCCGGAACCGAAGTATGTTATTGCAATGGGCGCTTGTGCTTGCTCTGGCGGAATGTTTAAAAATGATTCTTATTCTGTTGTTTACGGGGCAGATAAGATTATTCCCGTTGATATTTATCTACCCATGTGCCCACCAAAACCTGAAGCTCTTATTGATGCTATAAGAAAGCTTCAATCAGAAATAAAAAAGGAATCCTTAACTACAAGAAAAGAACTTATAGCAAAACATAAGTCTAAGTTAAAGATTCAAGATGACCTTGATATTTTAATACAAGAAGATGTTAATATTTTTAAAATGGGGATATAGTTTGTGTTTAAAGAATTTGAAACAAAATTTGATATATTAAATAAGACTATAATTCTACCAAATATTCAAGAATTTTATATTAAAAAAGAGAATATAAAAGAAGCATTAAGGTACTTGAAGAATTCTCCGGAGACAATATTTTCTAGGCTAGATTGCATTATTGCAAAAGATAATTCTAAAAACTTTACTGTCAGCTACATTTTAAACTCTGATACATATAATACAAAATGTGCAATAAGTTATTATTTGGACTACGAAGAAGCTGAGACTGTAAGCATTTCCGATATATATAAAAATGCAACTTGGGATGAGAGAGAAATTTATGACCTATATGGAATTAAATTTAATAATCACCCAAACCTAAAACGAATTCTGCTGCCAGATTCATTTAAAGGGAATCCTTTAAGAAAAGACTACATTGCAAATGATGAAAGACTCAAATGGAATAATGACTAAAACTTCTGAACATACAATGCAAATAAACGTAGGACCGCAACACCCATCAACACATGGAGTGTTGAGAATGCTTGTGACGTTAAGTGGTGAACAAATTATACAAATAGAACCCATAATCGGATACCTGCACCGCGGTATGGAAAAAATGGCAGAAACAAGAACATATCTGCAATACTTACCTATTGTTGACAGGGTTGATTATCTTTCAGGATTTTTCTGTTCATATGCTTACATTTCAGCAATTGAAAATTTAATTAATACAGATATTCCGATAAAAGCAAAATATATAAGAACACTTACAATGGAAATGAATAGAATTTCATCGCACCTTCTGTGGCTAGGCTGCTATCTGCTTGATTTAGGAGCCACATCTCCATTATTTTACACATTTATTGAAAGAGAAAAAATATTAAATATTTTTGAAGATTTAACAGGTTCAAGAATGATGTATAACTACTATACTTTTGGCGGTGTTAAAAGGGATATAGAGAAAGAACTTTTAATAAGAATTAAAAAGTTTTCCAATGAATTTTTAAAAGCAGTTCAAGAATACGAAGACTTAATAACAAACAACCCTATCTTTATTACAAGAACAAAAAACATAGGAATATTATCTAAAGAAGATGCAACAGAATATTCAATAACAGGTGCAAATTTAAGAGCCTGCGGAATTCAAAAAGATTTAAGAAAAGATTCTCCTTATCTTATATACAATAATTTAGAATTTTCTGTTCCAATAGGAACAATTTCCGATTCTCATTCACGATACATTATGAGAATAAAGGAAATGAAAGAAAGTAATAAAATAATAAATCAATGTACAGATTGGCTTTTATCAAATATAGAAGACAACGAAATAAATACGAAAATAAATCCGTTAACAATAAAACCAAACGGGACTTCTTTGGGCGAAGTTGAATCAACAAGAGGACTTTTACAATGCTATATAGAAGCAAACGGAACTGAATTTCCAAACCGAATCAAGTGGAGGACACCGTCATTCTATGCAACGCAAGCAATCAATACAATTGCAAAAGGATTTATGCTTCCTGATTTGATGGCAATCTTTGGCAGCTTAGATATAATCATGCCGGAGGTAGACAGATAATGAGTATATTTCATCTTATTTTTATCGAATATCTTTTAAAATTAAACATTCCTGAATGGTTAATTTTTATGTTATGGCAAATCATTTATTTCATTTTTATAAGTTTATTAATGATTTTAGCCGTATTATTTTTAGTTCTATTTGAAAGAAAATACCTTGCTTTTTTCACAAGAAGAAAAGGTCCAAATAGAGTCGGATTTTATGGATGTCTGCAAACAGTAGCAGATGGAATAAAAATATTATTCAAAGAAAATATAATGCCAAAAAATGCAGATAAATTTATTTATTTTGTTGCACCAATTATAGTTTTTGCACCCATTTTAACAGTATATTCGCTAATTCCTTTTTCATCAGACATTAATTCTTACAAATCAGATATTGGTATTTTATTATTTATGGCAATATTATCACTCCCTATAGCCGGCATATTATTTGCAGGATATTCAAGCGGAAATAAATATTCTTTAATTGGAGGCCTGCGTTCTTGTATTCAGGCAATAAGTTCTGAAATTCCAATATTTCTTGTGCTTGCAGGCATAGTTATATTAACAGGTTCTATGAACTTAAATGAAATAGTAAAAGCTCAGTATTCATTTTTACAATGGAATATTTTTCCTGCAATATTGGGTTTCATAATATTTTTCATTTGCTCATTAATAACATTAAACAGAATTCCGTTTGATTTTCCGGAAGCTGAAAGTGAGCTTGTAGCAGGCTATCACTGCGAATATTCAGGCATGAAATTTGCAATGTTCTTTCTTGGCGAATACGCCTTAACCTTTATTTTTAGTACATACATAGCTACTTTATTTTTAGGCGGATACAATTCGCCTTTGGGATTTTATATAGCAGATTTGTTTGATTTACCATTAATCACGGGAGAACTTATAAGAAATATTGAACAATTTTTCTGGTTAATACTAAAAACTTTCTTGTTAATATTAATAATAATGTGGATAAGAGCAGCCTATCCAAGGTTTAAGACAGATAAAACCCTTGAACTTTGCTGGTATATTTTTATACCCTTAGCTATTTTTAATCTGTTTGTTTTGTGTATTGTTCAATATTTTAGGGGGAGTTTATGATAAAAAGTTTTATTTACCCTATAAAAGAATTGATAAAAGGACTTTTAACCGTATTAAAAAATGGTTTTAAAGAGAAAGTAACACTTGAATACCCCGAAAAGAAAAAAATTCTTAATAACAATTTTAGAGGTAAAATTAAATACGATAAAACAAAATGTATCAAATGCAAAATTTGTCAAAGAGTTTGCCCCGCAAAAGGAACCATAGAAATAAACGAAACATTTAAAATAAACTATAGTCAATGTATATTCTGTGCTAATTGTGTTGAATTTTGCCCGAAAGGTGCATTAAAAATAACAAAAGAATACGAATTAGCAACAAACAATAAAAATGAATTAATATTCAATGAGGGAATAAATTAATGGAACAATTAAATGTAATTATATTTTATATAATTTCCGCAATTATTATATTTTCAAGTATAGCGGTAATTTTTACAAAAAAAATAATGAAAAGTGTATTTTTTGCATTAGTAACATTTATTTGTTTCGGACTTCTATTTTTCTTCTTAAATGCTCTTTTTAACGGAGTAATTCAAATTTCAATATATGGAATAGCCCTATGTATTCTTTTTGCTATAGCGGTTATGCTTACTAATAATAATGAAGAAGAAACGCATAAAATAAAGTTTTCACCTGCAATTATCTTTGCTTTTTTAGGTGTTATAATGATTCTTTCATCCATTTTAATTTTTCTAAAAGAAACAATGCTGTATGATTCCGTTTTTAAAACATACATTAACTCATCGCATATATTAACAAGTCTTGATAATACTAAACAATTATCTTCAGAACTTTTAACACACAATTTATACTCATTTGAACTTTTAGGCCTTTATCTTTTAATCGTTCTCATCGGTATTCTAGTATTATTAACTTTTAAAGGAGAATCAAAATAATGTTTGAAATCACCTTATATCATTATTTAGTTTTATCTTTAATTCTTTTTGCAATAGGTTTTATTGGAATAATAATTTCAAAAAATATTATAAAAGTTCTAATATGCATAGAGATAGTAATGTCAGCAATAAACTTAAATTTCATAGCATTTACAGCATACAAAAACTATCTTTTCCTATCCGGTATGATATTTGCTTTATTTATAACTGCAATTTCAGCACTACAAACAGCAATAGGACTCGTATTAATATATCAAATATATAAAAATAAAGAGAAAATTACATCAGAAGAGATTGAGGAGCTAAAAGGCTAATGGATTTTTTTGCTAATAATATATTCCTAATAATGTTTCTTCCATTATGGATTTGCCTGATAATCATTTCAGGTGCCTTTATCAGATTAACTGAAAACAGAAAAATGACAGCCTTTTTGACATCAATTTCAACTTTAACAGGCTTGATATTCGCAATTGCTCTTTTTAATCATATAAAAAGTCCTCAACCAATAATTATAGAGGATTCTTTTTCTTGGATTAATATTGATAAACTTAATATTAACCTTGGAGTTTTACTTGATTCAACTTCGGCTATATTCCTTGTTATTTTAATGTTAATAAGTTTATTAATCCAAATCTATTCATATGGATATATGAAAAATAAAGAAGAATTTAATAAGTATTTTATATATCTGAATTTTTTCAACTTTGCAATGACCGGATTAATTCTTTCTCCAAACTTAATACAATTATATATCTTTTGGGAACTAGTAGGTGTTGCAAGTTATCTTTTAATAGGATTTTTTCATAAAAAAGAAGATGTATCACTATCTGCAAAAAAAGTCTTTATCATTAATAGATTTGGCGATACTGCTCTTTTAGCAGGAATCATATTTTTTGCATATTTTTCGATAACATATATGAATCAACAACCAAATGAATTCTTAGCATTTAGTTATTTAGACTATTTTCATAACCAACTTCAAAGTTTGACATATCCAAATGTATACAATTTAGTTCTATCTTTATTTATAATCGGAGCATTTGTAAAATCAGCTCAATTTCCGTTTCAACAATGGCTGATAGATGCAATGAAAGCGCCTACGCCTGTAAGTGCATTAATTCATTCGGCTACGATGGTGTGTGCAGGTGTATTTTTAATAATTAGAATATATCCTTTATTATCTGACGAATTATTAAAAATAATATTATCACTTGGACTTATAACTGCTGTTTTATGTGCATTTATAGCTATTTCTCAAAATAATATAAAAAAAATGCTTGCATATTCAACATCTTCTCAATTAGGACTAATGTTCACAGCAATTGGCTTACAATCTATCCCCGTTGCAATAATATATTTAGTAATACATTCTTTTACAAAAGCTTTACTATTCTTATGTACAGGGAATATTTCACAAATTTCAAATTCAATAGAAACAAAAGATATATCTGGATTAAGAAAAATCGATTTTTATCTTGCAATTTATTGGATAATTGGAGCATTGTCACTCTCAGGACTTTTCTTTGGAGGCTTCACATCTAAAGAAATGCTATTAAATATAGCAGAGAACAATAAATCAATATTATTTTTAATTCTGTTAACATCTTTTATGAGTACTTTCTATATTTTTAGAACTTATTTCAATATCTTTGAAGGAAATAAAAAAGAAGAATATAAAATAACAAATGAAAAATCAATGTCGTTTGCGTTAATGACAATGGTTATATTTGTAATATTTCCAGGATTTTTGTTCAAAGTTTCACAAATAAATATGTTGTGTCTACTCACATTCGGAGTTGGAATAACAGCTATATTTTCAGCATATTTCAGTAATAAATGTAATAAGATTATGATTCCGCCATTGCTATATAAATTATCTCAAAATGAGCTTTTTATCCCTAACTTATATAATTTCATAGGCAGATTGTTTAATTTAATATACTTTGCAGTAAATATAATTGATAAATATGTTATTGAAGGATTTATTAATATAACAGTAAAAATAACAAAATTCATCTCAAATATAATTTCTAAACTTCAAAATGGTAACATTCAAACTTATGTTTCATATTCGATTTTTTCAATCGGAATAATACTGTTAATTATTTTATACTTATATTTTATGGCATTGAGGAGTTAATATGATAGATAATTTTATTCCTTTAATAGTCTTTACACCATTAATAATGAGCTTAATTTTATATAGTCCGTTTGTAGCGGATGAAGAAAAAATAATCAGAAGAGTATCAAAAGGTTTCATAACTATTCATTTTGCCTTGACCGTACTATGCAGTATTTTCTTTAATTTCTCAAATCCTGACTTTATAATTGAAACAGACTACCAATGGATTGATATATTAGGTATAAATGCCAATTTTGCATTTGATTCTTTAACTATGCTATTTGTTATTCTTACTTCATTTATATTTCTAATAGCAATCTATTTAAGTAAAAGTATGATAAAAAAATCATACAGATTATATTACTCACTCATATTTATATTGTTAACAGCAATCCTCGGAGTATTTAGTGCAAAAGATATCTTTTTATTTTTCTTGTTTTGGGAACTTGAACTAATTCCGATGTATCTTCTTATACAAAAATGGGGCAGCGGAAATAAACAAAAAACAGCCTTGAAATTTCTACTATATACATTCTTCGGAAGTATTTTTATACTATTAGGATTTTTAATCTTATACTATTTAAATTTTAAACTTACAGGTGCTTTAAGCAGCGATATAAACGATATAGATATAATATCAGCACCTGAAGTTCTAAGAAATTTAATCTTCTTCCTTTTATTAATAGGTTTTGGAGTTAAACTTCCTATAATACCATTACACGGCTGGTTAAGCGATGTGCATTCACAAGCACCAACTCCGGTTAGTATTATATTGTCATCTATACTTTTAAAACTTGGAGCATACGGTATTTTAAGATTTAACCTGCAAATGTTTAATTATGAGTTTCAAGTTTTTGCAATATTTATAATGCTTTTTGCTTTAATAAACATAATATATGCCAGCTTCTGTGCAATTATGCAAAAAGATATAAAAAGAATTATTGCTTTTTCAGGAATTGCAAATATGGGAATATTTTTACTTGGCATATCCTCACTAAATTCAATAGGAATAACAGGCGGAATATTTCAACTGTTCTCACATGCTTTTATAAGTGCGGGTTTATTCACAATAGCAGGATTAATATACATAAAATGCGGAACAAAAAATATAACCAGAATAACAGGACTCGGTGAAAAAATGCCAAGACTTATGTTTATCTCTATACCAATATTATTAGCTTCAATCGGCACACCATTATTATGTGGTTTTATAGCTGAGTTTTTAAGTTTTACCGGTGCTTTTTTAATGCAAACAGAAAGAATATTTGACGCAAAAACATTATCGTTAGCAGCACTAAGCGTCCTAATCTTTTCAAGTATATACATACTAAAAATCTTCCACGGAGTATTTTTTAACACTATAAAAGTAAAAAACAGAAAAATATCTGATATAAACACAAAACAACTTACAATTTTATGTTTGTTGACAATATGCATAATAATTTTCGGCATATTCCCATTCTTATTGACAGACATAATAAGAGAATACACAAATATTACATATAATCCGCAAGGAGTTTTTTAATGGAAATAATAAAAGATATACAAAGCACTTTTTTACCGGAACTAATATTATTTATATTTATAATTTTAAATATTATTTTTCCACTTTTTATAAAAAAGAATACATATAAAATATCTAAAATAACAACCATATTAGCAATAGCTCTATCTGGCTTATCAATATTTTTCATACAAATCAATCCAACATATAAAGCTTTTAATGATGTATATATATCTAATATTTACACAACAGCATTCAAAATAATGATATTGATATCAGGATTATTAATAATTCTTTCATCTCAAAGTTTCATAAGAGAAAAAAGACAAAAATCATATGAATTTTTCTCTATATTTTTAACAGGAATATTAAGTGCATTTTCAATAATCTCATCTAATGATTTTATAAGCGCATTTATATCAATTGAACTATTAAGCGTTTGTTGCTACTTTTTAACATCATTTCGAAGAAATCACAAATCAAAAGAAGCCGCATTAAAATATTTAATAACCGGAGCAAGTTCTTCTGCAATATTTCTTCTTGGAATTTCATACTTATACGGAATAACAGGAAACATAAATTTTTCAGATATTTCTGACGTAATATCCACATATGGAATAAACATAATGTTTATAATTTCTTGTATATTAATAATAAGTGCTCTAACTTTTAAACTTGGATGCATTCCATTCAATAACTGGATAATTGATATATATGAAGGTTCAACATATGGTGTAGGAACATATTTATCGATAATTCCAAAAATTGCGGCAATTGGACTAATTTCAAGATTATTTGTGTTTATATTTTCATATAGTCCAATAATACAAATACTAACAGCAATTATTGCGCTATGTTCAATAATATATTCTGCAATAGGGGGTATTAAGCAAACAAATATAAAAAGACTCTATGCATATAGTTCTATCTTACACTCCGGTTTTTTATTATTAGCTGCAAGTTGCGTAAGTGTATATGGATTTTCTTGTTTAATATTCTATATTTTTACATATATTTTTATGAATATTGGAATATGGAATGCTTCAATTATTTATACAACAAATTATCAAAGCGATGAAATAATAGATTATAAAGGAATATTTTATAAAAACCCATATTTTTCAATAGCCTTTACAATATGCTTGATATCTTTAGCAGGTTTACCACCAACAAGCGGATTTTTATCAAAGTTATATTTATTTTCAGCTCTATCCAGAGAAGATTTTACCTATCTGATAATATTATTTTTAACCCTTTGCGCAACAGTAATAAGCCTATTTTTATATTTTAAAATTATTAAAGTAATTTATGAAAAAAATTCACAAGATACAAAAATAATAAAAAATATTACCATTGGAAAAATTATTCTTTATGTATGCAGTATCATAACAATATTAATCTGTATATATCCAAATGAATTCATTAAATTATCTCAAATAATAGCATATTACATATAAAAAAGAGGTCATAAATGACCTCTTTTTTAAACTTTTATCTTCTTCTTTTTAGTAATCTTTCCAGTTTGGATACTTATAATTAATACTATGATTATAAAAGTCTAAATCAGTATAAGCTCCAGGAACAATATAGTTATAAACTCTCTTTAAAACATCTTTAGGTGTATTTGGTTCAACATAAGGGTCTCTGTAAGGATCTTGATTTGTCACTTTTATCATTTTAGCCATTTCCGCAGAATAACCCGTATTTACCAGATACTGATCTGTAGTCATATAAGTATTATCAACAAAAGCATTTGAAGACATAGAACTTACTAAAAAAATTGCAAAAATTAAAGATATTTTTCTCATTAATAAATCCCCTTTATTATACTAACATGATAGCCTATTTTTTTAGAGAATGCAATATTTAAACATTCTCCGTTTGTATGAGATTTATAAATTCATCAACAAGTTTTTCTTCAGGCAAACGTTTAATAATTTCACCTTTTTTAAATATATAACCTTCTTTTATTCCACCAGCAATACCGTAATCAGCGTGTTTAGCTTCACCTGGACCATTTACAGCACACCCCATAACCGCAATAGTAAGAGGTTTATCAAAATTTTCTAATTTTTTTTCAACTTCTTTCGCTAATGAAATTAAATCAATTTGTGTTCTACCGCAAGTAGGACAAGAAACAAAATTTATACCTCTTTTTCTCAATCCTAAAGATTTTAGAATTAGAAATCCAGCTTTAACTTCTTCTATAGGAGAATCAGTAAGTGAAACCCTAATAGTATCACCAATACCCTCAGCAAGCAGAGTTCCCAAGCCAACAGCCGATTTAATTATACCACCTGTATAAGTACCGGCTTCAGTAACTCCAAGATGAAGCGGATAATCAACTTTATTTGCAATTAACCTATATGCTTCAATGGTTGTTAATACATCACTAGATTTTAAAGAAATTTTAATTTTATCAAAATTATTATCTTCCAAAATTTTGACGTGCCTCATAGCACTCATAACCATCTTTTCAGCAAGCGGTATATCCATTTGTTCAAATTCTTTTTCTAAAGAACCACCATTAATACCAATTCTTATAGGAACATTATTTATTTTTGCAAGTTCAACAACTTTCTTTGTATGTTCTTCTTTACCTATATTTCCGGGATTAATTCTTAATGCATCAATACCATTTTCAATACAACGTATTGCAAGTCTATAATCAAAATGTATATCTGCAATTAAAGGCAAAGGTGATTTCTTTTTTATTTCCTTAACAGCTTCAGCTGCATCAGGATTAAGTATTGCAAGGCGAACCAATTCACAGCCTTGTTCACTTAAATTGTAAATTTGTTTTAAGGTAGCTTCAACATCTCTTGTATCTGTATTAGTCATTGACTGTACTGATATAGGAGCATCTCCACCTATTTTAATATTACCAATTTGTATTTGTTTTGAAATTCTTCTCTGTATCATGATTTTACTATTCCTGTTATGATTATCTTAGCATAAATAAAGTTAGGGATATAAAATGAAAATTGCAATAATATCAGATATACACGGCAATATTGATGCTTTGGAAAGTGTTCTTCAGGATATAAAAAAAGAAAATTGTTCTAAAATATTATGTTTAGGTGATTTGGTAATGGCGGGTCCTGCGCCTAAAGTAACACTAAACAAAATACATGCCCTTATGCAGTCAAAAGATTTTCATATAATTCAAGGTAATACAGACAAGATGTTGTCTGTATTTTCTTTTGATACATATAATGAAATTCTAAATACAAATGCTGTTATGGCTAGTGCTTATCTTGCAGACAGTAAATTACTGAGTGATGAAGACAAGGCTTTTCTAAAAAATCTACCTGCTCAAGAAGAACTGGAATTATTTGGAATAAAAATACTAATGGTACACGGCTCACCAAGAAAAAATAACGAGAATATATATCCAAATCTTAAACTAGAAGAAGTTGAAGAAATGATAGCAGGTACAAATGCCAATATAATATTTTGCGGACACACTCATATGCCTTGCGGATATCAAACAAATACAGAACAAACAGTTGTAAACGTAGGAAGTATTGGCAGACCCTTTGCTGAAAAACCTGATTCTTGCTATGTAATTATGGATATTAATGAAAAAAACTCAACATATACGATAAAACATAAATTTACAAAGTACAATGTACAATCAGCAAGTGAAAAAATATTAGCCAGAAAATTCGAAGGATGTGAAAAACTTGCAAAAATGCTTTTAAAAGCAACATCCAGATACCCTGAATAACAAATTGTTACATTTAAATAAAATAATGGCAAAAAAAAGTTTTTGATTTTTTAAACCATGCGGATACAAAGTCCAATATAAAAAAAGGAATTAAGATGAATACTATTACACCTCGATTAGGGAATATATCACCAAAATATGAACAAAGGATAAATAAAAAGAAAACTCTTTCCCCCAATTATCCGCCAAACCAATCAAATATAAGTTTTAAAGGCGGACCTGCAACATTAATTTCTGCAGCAGATAAAGAAATAATGAATGTGTTCTCTCAACATTACGGAAATATTGGTGAAAGATTAGGACAAAAAGTAGGGAAACTAGTTACATCTTCAGAAATATTAAAAAGGAGCTCCAGATTTTCATTAGAAGAGGGAGCTCGTTCTATTCGTGATAAGAAAATCCCTCAAGCACTTTTAGAAAATGTTTTATTCCCATTTGTAAACTTACCCTTATACGCAGTAAGCTGGGTGTTAAAAAAAGCACAAAACGTTCCATCTTTAAAAGAAGGTGCTAGAAGACTATATAACAAACCTTTATTAAGAATACCAAGAAAATTAAATGAACTTGATTCTAAAACAGATATGTTAAAAGGTATTTTTGAAAAAACACAAGATGTTGTTAAAAAGTTTGCAAAGGAAAAAGGAATAGATGCTGATGACTTGCTAAAAATATTAAATAATGCAGATGATAATTCAGCATTAAAAAAAGAAGCGACAGAATATATAAAAGAAAGCTTATATAAAGTAAGTAATAAATTCTTTGATAAACATACAGGTAACTTTAATACAGCTTATGAAAGACCTTTAAACAGAATAGTTACAGGTCTGATTCCTGTTGCATTCTTAGCTAATGATGCATATAACTTGTCTGTATTATGCGGAGATAAAAAAGAAGATTCGGCAAAAGAAGCAAAAGCAAGATCTAAACAAGAGATTTCAAGAGTATTAACAACTGCATATATACAACTATTAACATTTGGTGCATTCACAAAACAAGTAAATACAATTCCTTGGTTCACACCATTAACATCTGCAGCAACCGTATTATTCTCTGAAACATCTTCAAGAAAACGTTTAGGAAAACCAATCTTTTTCTTATCTAAAGAAAAGGCAAAAGAATACAATAAAAAAGAAGCAGAGAAAGATAAGGAAGCAGGAACCTCAACAACAGAATCATTAAAAGACAATAATTCAAATAAAACTGAAACTTCACAATCTGAAAAAAAACCAACACAAATAAAGGATTTATCATTTACTTTTAATGAAAATGAACCGAAAGTTTTTACAAGCTTCAAGGCATCCACAACAAATAAAAATAATGTAGAGAATAAAGAAACTAGCAAAGAAATAAATAAAACCACAGACTCAAAAGAACCCAAAAAAGCCCTGATAAACTACAATACATTTAAAAAAGGTGTCCTGTTACTTGTAACTGCAGGTTTTGCAATGAGCTTTATAAAAAACAGCTCCTATACAAAAAACACAAAGTTGGTAAAGGGTATAAAAAGCATTGGAGATAAAATAACCAAAAAGTTATATAATCCGTTAGCATTTAAAGACTTTGAAATCTCACAAAAAGATTTTGAAAAAATGGCACAAAGTCTAAAAGATGCTGGATGCAAAGAAATTGCAGAAGGTCATGAATTCATTAAAGGGAAGTATGGAGTACAAACAGCTCAAGGCACAATAAAAATGTACAAAGCAGCATTATCTTCATCTCAAATCCCTGAAATAATAAAATCAGCTATAGATAAAATAAAATCATCCGGTACAACATTATCTGAAAAAGAAATTGCCCAAATAAGTGATTCAATAAAAACGGCGGTAGGACTTGAAAGAACAGCTATTGCTGAAAAGAAATATTCTAATGTTGCGAAAAAAGCAGCTGAGATAATTAAAAATAAGAAAGTCAACCTAAGTTCAGAGCAAATGGATGATCTTGCAAAATCAATTACAGAATCAATTTCAACAAGAGCAAAAGAAATGCCTATACAAGTTGAAACAAAACTAAAACCATTCGTTGATATTGTTACTCAACCATTCAAATTCATAATGTCAGCAGCAAGATTACCATTTAAGATAACAAGCACTTTAATAAAAATGATTGTTTCACCAGTAGAGAAGAAAGCTGCTCAAGCTGCATTAGGTAAAGCTGAACTTTCAAAAGTAGAACAAGGAATACATAAAGCAGTAACAGAGATATTTGGGGAAAAAGCATCAAAAGAAGGAAAAATTTCTCAAGTTATTTTTGCAAATGCAATGGAACAACTAAATAAACATACAATGCCATACAGAAAAGCTGAAGCTGCACTTAAAAATGCTATTGCTAATGGGGCTTCACAAGACGAAGTTAGGAAGTTACAAGAAATTGCAAATAATGCAAAACACAAATTAATGGTTTATGTAAATACAGCAGTTGAGAAATCATTCAATGGTGTTACTCAATCAAGTAACAAGAATACAGAACTTGCAATGATGACAAAACTTGCTTCATCGGCCGTAACATCTGCCTTTTTAGTTGCTGATAACTATAATATGGTAATGATAAAATCAAACGGTGAAGATAAAGAAGGTGCTAAAGAAAAAGCAAATGAACGTATTATACAAAGACTAAGTGCACTATTCTACCAAACAATGTTAATTAACTGGTTCAATTCAACATTCAGATCTACATATAACAGTTCATTAAAAGGTATGACTGCAGTTGCAATACCAAATACACTAACAACAGAATTATTAACAAGAACATCTATCGGTATGCCTGTTGGAAAGAAATCTTATGAAGAATTACAAGCATTAGATGAGAAAAATGAAAAAAGAACAGGTCTTATTGGTAAATACTTTAAGTTTATGAGACTACTTACAGGTAAAAAACCATTAAAAGACCGATTACCTAAAGATAAAGCTGAATCAACTTCTAACACAACTAAAAAATCTGATATAAACCTTAAATCAGTAGAAACAAAAACATCAAATACTTCTACATCAACAAACTTACTTGAAAGATTTTCAAAATAATAGAAAAGAGGATAGAACAAACTATCCTCTTTTTATAATTTTATTTTGTTGTAGAATGTTAATATGCTGATGTAGCTCAGTCGGTAGAGCAATTGATTCGTAATCAATAGGTCAAGGGTTCGATTCCCTTCATCAGCTTTCTATTTTTATTAATTGAGTTGCATAAAAGAACAGAACTTTTTCTTTAGTCTATTAGATTTTGTATTTTTATAAAAAAAATATTTAAAAAAAAAACAAATCAATAAAAAAGTTCTTTACAATGAATTTTTTTTTGATAATATAGAGATATAGATATTCCTCAGTAGCTCAATGGCAGAGCATTCGGCTGTTAACCGAAGGGTTGTAGGTTCGAGTCCCACCTGAGGAGTTTTTTTTTGCTATTTATTATGTTTTTACTGTTTAAGACATTTCTCAATTAATAAGAAAATCTTTCAAATAATATAAATGCATAAACAAAGAAAACGAAGGCACACATATATATTATTTATATATTTGTGTTAAATTTTTGTTACATTTATTGTTTTCTTGCTAATTTTTTTCGCTAAAAATTTTTATATTATATATCGAGGAATAATAGCAGAGGAAGAGATATGAGTTACGCAGACATTAAAGAAAAATATGCGGCAGCATACCAATCAAATAAAACAAACTCATCAGGAAATTCAACATCCAGCACAAGAAGTACTGGCAGTACAAATAGTGGTTCTTCAAAAACTTCGACCAGTATTTGGGATAATAAAACAGAAGAAGAAAAATCGTATTTTGAAAAAGTTCAAGAAATATTGAATAAATGCGATGACACAAAAAATGTCGATGCAAGAACGGCTATAAACAATATGGCAAATAGCAGTCTTTTTGAAGGTGAAAATGTAACTGCATACTTCGACAGAATGGTCTGTGCAGCTGAAAAACTTGTCAAAAATGAAGACTGGCGAATTAGTATGGATACAGATGGTGATGGTTCCATTGAAAGTGTAGCACTTGCAGACGCTATTGCAGCTTCTTTTGATAGCGAATTAGATTTATACATACAAGATATTGTTAGCGAAGTAATGGCAAAATATGGTTCATGCTCAAAATCTTACTTAGGTGAAGAAGCAAGAAAAGAACTTGCCGCAAAAGGAATAAGAGTTGACTCCGTGGGTGACGGCACAGAAGAAGATGGTTCAATAACAAATAGAGTTTATTCTTTCTCTTTAGTCGAACTACCTGAAAATGCTGATGAAATGTCCATTGATGAACTATATGAAGCAGTATACAGCGATGATGCAAAAATAGTAGAAGATGCAAATGGTAAAAAAGCAAATTATTTATTTGCAGACTGCTTAATTCCTGACGGATTTGCACAAGGCGCAGAAGTGCATTTATCTAGCATCTTAGACCAAATGGGATATGACTGTATTTCAAAAGCAGATTTCATTGGCAGAGAAGATGAATATATGACACTAATGGGAGAAATTGAAAATTACGTACAAAGTGGAGCAGCAAAAGGTTCAATTACAATAGATGAATTATATGGAAATACAAAAGAAATAGGTCTATCAGTTAAAAACTTATGGGGCGGAAGTGGTTCAGCACCAGGACAATTTGGAATTGGTGGTTCTGGAACACTTACAGAAGGTGAAAAACTACTTGCAGAAAAACAAGAAGAACAAGAAGTTGAAAACTATAGAAAAGAATTAATTGAAAAAGCTGTTGATGAATACAAACAGGAAAATAATGGTGAAACACCTGATGCAATAGAAATGCAAAGCATTGAAAACAAAGTAGATATGCAGGTAAAATCCAAATTTGGTAACAAAATTTAAAAATAACAAAAAATATGATAAAATCCTTTTAGAGAAGGATTCTATATGAAAACGTTATTAATATTTCCACCACAATGGATGCCAGTAAGTCCTCATTTCGCATTACCTACATTGCTTGGACAATTCGAAGGTAGCGGATATGAGGCTTCTGTCTTAGATTTGAATGTTGATTTTTATAACAAATTACTAACAAAAGAACACGTCCTAAAATCGCTAGAATTTGGCAGAAAAATTCATCCTATTATTAAGAATAATATAAAACAATATTTTGTAAAAGGTAAAAAATTCGAAGATTATACTTTCAAACAAAAAAATGAAATTGCCAAAGCATCAATGATTGATAATCTTCTGAGACAACATGGTAAAGAACTTGATAAAGTTGCATTGTTTATTGACAAATCAGTCGAGATAGTAAAATCAAAGCAACACTTCTATAATCCAAGAATGTTTGTATCTGCAATTAAGAATATAAATTTGGCACTTGATATATGTTCAATGCCTTATTACCCTACAAAAATAGGCTTTACTTCCTATATTAATGAATTATTAACTCTCGACTATGAAAATATAAAATATTATGTTTTTGATGAAACTACAAATATTTTTAAAGATTACTTCTATTCAATATTAGAAAGAATTAAAGCAGAAAATGCAGATTATATTGGTATATCTATTAATTCATCAAGTCAAATTGTAGCAGGGTTGACTCTTGCAAACATTTTAAAACAGCATACAAAAGCATATATAAATATAGGTGGCAATCACTTTGGAAGAGTTGCAGATGCATTGGAGAAACATCCTGAATTTTTTGAACTTTTTTGCAATTCAGTATTGGTTGAAGAAGGAGAAATTCCTGTAATAGAACTAGCAAAGCACGTTGATGGCAAAATACCTATAGAAGAAGTTCCGAATTTAGTTTATTTAAAAGATGGAAAAGTCCGTTATAATAAAATTGTAGAACCAAGAAAACTAAATGAATTAAAAACCCCAAGTCTTGATGGATACAATTTATCACAGTACTTCGCGCCAGAAATTGTTATGCCATTTCCATCTTCCAGAGGTTGTTACTGGAGAAAGTGCAGTTTTTGTGATCACGATTTTGGCATGTACTATAACATCAAGGATATAGACAAACTTATAAATGAAATAAAAACAATAAAAGAAAAATACAATATCACAAAATTTGAATTTATAGATGAAGCTATAAGTCCTGCTTATATGGAAGCAATGTCAAAAAGATTTATAGAAGAAAATTTAAATATAGAATTTTTCTGTGATGCAAGATTAGAAGATGGTTTTACAAAAGAAGTCTGTGAACTTGCATATAAAGCAGGGCTAAGAATGGTTCTTTGGGGATTTGAATCTGGTTCAAAAAAAATAATGAAACTTATCAATAAAGGAATAAATGTTGATAACAGACTAAAAATATTAAAAACAGCAAGAGATGCAGGAATATATAATTTTGCATTTATATTCTTTGGTTTTCCTGCTGAAACAAAAAGAAGTGCACTTAAAACGATTAATATAATATGTAAAAATACTGATATTATAAACTCGTATGGAAAAAGTGTATTTACGATGGGAAAACATACAAAACTAAGAGCTACCCCTGAAAAATATGGTGTAGTGGGAGAAACAAAACAAGTTTCAGAATTTTCTCCAACATATGAATACACAGCAAAAGGTATGACAAAAAAAGAATTAGATGAAGTTATAAACCTTTGTACAAAACGTGCTCATGAAGCATATGGAAATGCATTATCTTTCCACCTTATTAGTAGGGAAATTTTATTTCTTTACTTATGTACTTTTGGTATAGATCAAGTATGTAACTACAAGTTTGGAGAATAGTTTTAATGGAATACGATAAGTTTATAGAGAAATATTTTGATCCCGATGATGATAGTGGATTTAATGAACTTGTATTCAAAAGGCAAGAAAAGTTAAAAGCACTTAAAATAAGACTAAAGAAATATTATTTGACGGACAATGAGATTGATGATTTATTCCAAATAATAATAAAAGCGGAAATTGAAATGGAACAGGTAAAGAGAAAATTCAATGCTAGAAAATATACAGAAATGGATCTTGTAAAATTTCAAAATAAGCTTATAGATATACAAAAAAAGATGAAGAAAGATTTCGACGAAAAACTCAACAAAACAATTAAAACTAAATACGAAAAAGCGAAAAAAACAATGGAAGAATTAAATAAAAAAAATCCATACCTACAATAATATATAAATTGTTTTATAAAATGATTTAATATAAAATAGATATACCAACATAATAAAATGGAATATAAAAATGATAAATAAAATCAATCTAAATAAATTTGAAATTGGTGGAGATAAATTAACAATACTTGCTGGTCCTTGCGCTATAGAATCTAAAGATATATTATTCAAAACCGCAGAATACTTAAAAAAATTAACTTTAGAATTAGATATAAACTATATCTTTAAAGCTTCATATGACAAAGCAAACAGAAGTTCAATCAATTCCTATAGAGGCCTAGGAATAGAAACCGGCCTTTCACTCCTAAATGAAGTAAAAAAAGAATTTAATGTACCAATTGTAACAGACATACATAACCCTAATGAAGCAGCAATAGCTGCAGAAGTGGCTGATATTATTCAAATTCCTGCATTTTTGTGCAGACAAACAGATTTACTGATAGCTGCAGCAAAAACGAACAAAATAATTAACATCAAGAAAGGACAATTTTTAGCACCTTCTCAAATGAAATCTATTGCAAACAAAGTAATTGAATCAGGAAATAATAAGGTAACAATTACAGATAGAGGCGTTTCATTTGGTTATAATAACCTTGTATCAGATATGAGAGCAATACCAATTATTCAAGAAATGGGATATCCTGTTATTTTTGATGCAACACATAGTGTTCAATTACCGGGTGGATGCGGAGAATCTTCAGGTGGAGAAAGAAAATTCGTTCCAATTTTAGCGAAGGCTGCTGTTGCTTCAGGGGTTAACGGATTATTTTTTGAAGTACATCCTGAACCTGATAGTGCTCTTTGTGATGGTCCAAATATGATTAACTTTAATCAAGCAAAAGAAATTTTCACTATTTGTAATGAGATTTTTAATCTTGTAAATAATAAATAATATAACTATTGGACAACATATCTTGCTTGCGCCCAAGGATATCCTCTTATTATTTGCCAATTATCTTTAAATATAAGAGAAGCACAATAATTACCATTTTTTGTATTATTACAATTATTAGGATTTGTTGTCGAAATTAATTCAGAACGTGAATATTCGTGTCCAAATGGTAAAAGTTTTCCAACATAATCAGGGTGTGCATCATTCTGTATCCAATATTCAAACAAAAAAATATCTCTTGCTACGACATTTAATCTTTTTTTTCCATTAGTATCAATGTAAAAATAAACAACTTTATATGTATCATTTGAATTTGTCTGCA
The DNA here is from genome assembly GCA_944322895.1 of Candidatus Gastranaerophilales bacterium. Taxonomy (GTDB): domain Bacteria; phylum Cyanobacteriota; class Vampirovibrionia; order Gastranaerophilales; family Gastranaerophilaceae; genus Avigastranaerophilus. Next base: position 19,029 of record CALUQL010000002.1, on the reverse strand, counting down.
ATGCAATGAATGCTCCATCATTCAAGAAAAATCTTGTCCAAGTTGAATTTAAGGCTTTTTCTGTAGCATCCAACTCCTTAAATGTATATGCACAACTACCTTCTGTTGAGTTTTTACAATCTCTCGCCAAGATTAAATACGGTTTCAAATAATTTTCAAAGAAATAATAAGAACCTCTTTCACTCAAGCCATCAGGAAAATCCCAAGCTTCCGATACCCCATTCTGAGCAACAGCCCTATCAAAAGCTTGATTGAGAATTGAGTACATTTTTTTTAATCTGACAACAGTTTGATTTTTATTATAATCTGCTACAATAGTTCCCATACTTATTGTAAAAACGACACCAACAATAACCAAGGCAATAAGTGTCTCAGACAACGTATTACCTTTTTTATATGATTTTAATATATTTTTAAACCGTTTAATCAAATAAAGCCTCAACTGGTTATATTATATTTAAAAAGAATACCTATCCATAATTGCCGTTAATTCCTTTTTCTCTTCATCATCAAGAACTACAAGCGGCTGTCTAACATATTCTTTTATTATGCCCAGTTCTGCCAAAGCTGACTTAACAGGAACCGGATTTGGAGCCATAAATAACTTTCTAAATAGCGGATACAAATGCAAATGAATTTTCAACGCACTTTCATTATTTCCTTTTTTAAATTCATCAATCATTTTTCTCATATCATTCCCAACAAGATGAGAAGCAACACTAATAACTCCATGAGCACCCAATGACATCATTGGAAGTGTTAAACTGTCATCACCAGAATATATAGCAAAATCTTCTGGACAATGAGATTTTATATCACTAATTAAATCCAAATCAGAATTACTTTGTTTAACTGCCACAATATTTTTATATTCATTTGCAAGTTTAGCAATTGTTGCAGGTAACATATTTACCCCTGTTCTTCCCGGTATATTATATAAAATTATCGGTATATCAACAGCTTTTGCTATAGCAGAGAAATGAGTATACATTCCTTTTTGAGATGGTTTATTATAATAAGGAACTACAGATAAAATTGCATCTGCTCCTGCTTTTTGCGCATTTACTGATGATTGAACAGCTGTTTGTGTCGAATTTGAGCCTGCACCCATTATAATTTTTACTCTGCCATTAACCACTTTTTTTACAAAAGCAAATAATTCATCTTCTTCTTCATGTAACAATGTCGGAGTTTCCCCAGTTGTTCCTGCAACTAAAATTGCATCTGAACCAGTTGAAATCAACCTGTTAATTAATTTTTCCAATGCTATATAATCTATGCTCAAATCTTCATTAAAAGGAGTTATCATTGCAGTAATAATTTCACCGGCATTATATCTCATTTCTTAATATCCTTCTATTCTTTTAAAATACTTGCATTTCAATAACTTGTTCAGCTATTCTCACTGTATTCAATGCTGCACCTATTCTTAGGTTATCGGCTACACACCAGAACGAAATTGCATTGTCAAAAGCTATATCTTTTCTAATTCTTCCTACATATACAGGGTTTGTTCCTGCGGCTTCTATAGCTGTTGGAAACTCATAATTTTCTACATCATCTACTACTTTTACTCCCCAAGCATTTTCTAATAATTCTCTTGCTTTTTCAGGAGTAATCTCTTTTTCAAATTCAACTGTAACAGCTTCTGAATGTCCTACAAAAACTGGGACTCTTACTGCCGTACAAGAAATCGGAGTATTTGGAGCCAAATGAAGTATTTTTCTTGTTTCATTAGTAACCTTCATTTCTTCTTTTGTGTATCCATTTTCGCAGAACGAATCTATCTGCGGTATACAATTGTACGCTATCGGTTTTTTAAATTTTACATTTTCAAAAGGTCTATTCTCATTTGCAGCGATTGTATTTTCTCTTAATTCATTTATAGCATCTAAACCAGCACCTGAAACCGACTGATATGTACTTACTACCATTCTTTTTATACCTGCATAATCATGCAATGGTTTTAATGCCAACATTAATTGAGATGTTGAACAATTTGGATTTGCAATAATTCCGTTATGTTTTCTGATATCCTCATCATTAACACCAACTATTACTAATGGAACATCCTTTTCCATTCTAAACGCACTTGAATTATCTATGTATACACAACCTCTTTTAACAGCTTCTTGTGCTAAAGCCAAACTTGTTGAACCGCCTGCTGAAGCTAATACTATATTTATTCCTTCAAATGCTTCCGGAGTAGCCTCTATAACTGTATATTCTTTTCCTTTAAACTCTATTTTCTTTCCTGCACTTTTTTTACTTGCAAGGAACTTTATATCTTCAAATTCTACATTATTTTCTTTCAAAATTTCTAAAATGTTTCTGCCAACTACACCTGTTGCACCTAATACACCTAAAACTGGGTTTCTCATAATAACTACCTCTATAACTCTCATTGAAATTATCTGATAAATTTATGATTATTACAAGTTTATGAACTATTCTTAGCATAACAATGTAAATAATTATTAACTTTTTATCTTTATTTAAAAAAAAGTCCAACAGTATACTTTACGAACTCACAATTTAGTAGTATAATAATCTTGTTATTAATGTTTCGGCTAGTGTAAATATTGCAAGTTCTTAAATCTTACTTAAAAACTTGCATTTTTTTTGTCGTTTTTTGATTTTTATTATTTTAAACTTTATTTTGAATTTTAAGTCCTTCAACAAATTCGAATAAATTTTTTAATGTTGTATTTAAAATTCGATTAACAGCTTCTTTTGTATCGTATGCTATATGGGGAGTTGCAATTACATTGTCCAAATTTAATAATTTCGTATTTATCAATGATGTTCTCAAATTTTTAAGATTTAAATCTGATCCTGGTCTCTTATTAGATATAGTATCCTCAAATTCTAAGACATCCAAAGCAGCACCTCTTACAGAACCATCCAATAGTGCATTGTACAATGCTTCTGTATCAATAAGTTCTCCTCTTGCTGTATTAACAATAATTACATTTTCGTTCATTAATTTTATGTTTTCAGCATTTATAAGATGATATGTTGTCGTGGTTAAAGGCGCATGAATACTAATCACGTCTGACAATTTACATAATGTGTCCAAATCTACATACTTTACATTAAATTCATTTTCTATATCAGGATTTTTGTAAATATCGTAGCACATAACATTCATCGAAAAGCCTTTGGCTATTTTGATGGTTTTACTACCGATAGAGCCAGTTCCAATTACACCGATTGTTTTATCGTAAAGTTCCATGCCAAATGTTTCAGGATACATATCACCTTGCTTGAGTTCACTAACTCCATAACAAATTCTTCTTATCAAATTAAGCAAAATTCCAAATGAAAATTCAGCTACGGTATAGTCACCATAATGCGGAGTATTTGCAACTATTATATTTTTAGAATTACAATATTCTATATCTATATGGCTAAAACCTACAGATCTTGTTAAAATCAATTTTAAGTTACTAAACTTTTCCAAAGTTTCCTTTGTTAGTCTAGATGATGTAAATACAGAAATAATTTCTGCATTTTCTTCTATATATGATAATTCGGTTTCGGGTAATAGCTCATAGTTTTTAAACTCTATATTAAATTTACCAAAAAGTTCTTGTTCAAAAAAATCACGTTCGTACTGTTTTGTATCATAAAAAATAATATTATGCATAATAATCTCCATTCAAAACAAATTTAGCAAATAAGAATGGAAAACAAATTAGCCGATAAGACAATAGAAATTTAACTATACTCCCAATAATTTTTTAGCAAAGGATGTAGATTCTTCATTTATTTCACCTGCTGCTAAAAGTGCAATCGCTTTTACTCTATTTTCATCTTTTAGATTATATACATTAACTTTTGTTGTTTCAGCTTGAAGTTTTTTTACATAAAAATGCCCTGTAGCTTTTGCAGCAATTATTGGTTGATGAGTTATCAATATTACCTGATGTGTTTTTGATAGATTTACAATAGAATCAGCAACAGCTTGGGATGCTTTTCCGGATATTCCTGTATCTATCTCATCAAATATTACCGTATTTGTCTTATCTGCTTGAGCAAATATTGTTTTTATAGCAAGCATTACTCTTGATATTTCACCACCCGATGCTGTTTTAGCTAGCGGCTTCAATGGTTCTGACACATTAGTCGATATTAAAAACTCTACTTTATCAATTCCGTTTTCATTCATTCCTGTCGGTTGGATATCTATATAAAATTTTGATTTAGGAAGTTCTAACTTTTCCATTTCCTCTGTTACTGCTATAGAAAGAACTCTTGCTAATTCCTTTCTTGCAGCACTTATTGTTTGAGCTAGATTTTCAAGTTCTTCTTTTATATTTTTTATTTCTTTTTCTAAACTGACAACTTCATCTTGAGAAGATTCTATTGAACTTAGTTCATTAGAAAGATTTTCATATGTTTTCAATACATCTTCCAATGTATTTCCATATTTTCTCTTCATTTTTTCAAGAAGACTTAAACGTTCTCCAATATAATCCATTCTTTCATTGTCATTTTCTTTGGATTCGGAATAATTTCTCAGTTGAGATGCTATTTCTTTAAGAGTTTCATATGTATTTATAAAATCTTCTTCTAATAATGATACAGACTCGTCCATTGATGATAACTTTGAAATATTTGATTTAACACTACTTAAAGCATTTAAAATATTAGCATCATCACCATACAATGTCCAATATGAAGAATACGAAAGCTCTTTAAGTTTTTCAACATTAGCCAAAAGTTCAAGTTCTTTTTCTAATTTTTCACACTCATCAATATCTTCTATATTTGCATCTTCTATTTCTTTTATTTGAAATTTAAGAAAATCTTCTTGCTGTTGCGTAGTATTTACTATATTTAGCAGATTTTCTAAACGTTTCTGCATTGATAAATATAAAGAATATTTTTCTGAGAATTTCTCAACATTTTCTCTATGAGGTTTAAGTGCAAAATTATCAAGGAGTACTATATGATTTTTGGGCTGTACATAATTATAACTTTGATGTTGAGTATGAATATCCAATAGTTTTTCTCTAATATCTTTTATAAAATCCTGAGTAACTTGAATACCATTTATTCTAAATCGATTTGAAGAAGCAGTTATTTCTCGAGAAATAATTAGTTCATTATTATCTATATCAATACCATTCGCATTAAAAGCAGAACTATCAAATCCATGTATCAATTCCACAAGAAGCTCTATATAAGCTTTATCAGAACCTGTTTTGATTACATCCTTATTTACCTTTGCGCCAAGAACAGCATCAATAGCACCAATTATAATACTTTTACCTGCACCTGTTTCACCCGTAAAAACATTGAAACCCTTGTCAAATTCAAGAGTTATCTCATCTATTAGTATATAATTTTTTACGGTTATCGACTTTATCATCTTAGCCTTTCCAAGATAATCCCCAATGCAACTTCTCTTTTAGTACAGAATAAAAAGAATTTTTCTGTAGGTTTAACAATAGCAATTTTGCACAAAACTCACTTTTCTTTATTTCTATAGATTCATTCAGCCCCAGATCAAATGTATTTTGACCGTCGGCAGAAATTTTTAACAAAGGTTTATTTTGGCTTGATGTTACTTTGATTACTTCACAAGACGGAATAACAATTGGTCTGGCATTCATTGTATGCGGGCATATTGGAACTATAACCATCGCGTCAAGTGTAGGGAAAAGAATTGGTCCGCCTGCTGAAAGCGTATATGCAGTGGAACCTGTAGGCGTAGATATAATTATACCATCAGCCAAATAGTCACATACTATATTGTCATTTATATGAACATACAACCTTGATGTTCTTGAAAAACCATCACCTTTTATTACAATATCATTTAAGGCATTCATTTTTCCGTCTAATGCAGTAAGCATTATTCTATCTTCTACTTTAAATGTGCCTTTTAAAACATAATCTATCGCATCTTCTACTTGAGTTGCTTTTGCCTGAGAAAGAAATCCTAAACGTCCTAAGTTTATACCTAATATAGGTACTCCATATTTAGAATAAAATCTTGCAGTTTTTAAAATAGTTCCATCTCCACCAAGAACTATTGCAAATGTTACATCTGGCAAAAAATTGTCCGTTGTTATTATAGAGCAATTAATATCTTTTGATTTCAATATTTTCTCTACAGAAATCGCAATATAATTAGCCTTTTGATTTTCTTTATTATAAAAGATACCAACTTTTGATAGGTTTACAATATCACCATTTACTGACTTTATATTTATACCCATAAAACACCCTATAATTTATATGCCATAAGAAGCCCATCCGGCAAATCTAAAACCTGTACCTGATATTCTTTGTGATTTGATATTGCATCAACAAAAGGTTTTACTTTACTTGCATGAGAAGTTATATTATCAGCAAGAATAATACCACCTTTTTTTAATAAAGGATGAACAGCCTCAAAAAATTTAATATATTCTTGTTTATTAGCATCTATAAATACCAAATCATATTTTTCTTCAGTAAGCTCAGTCGTAATAATATCGTATGCTTGACCTATTTTAAAAGTAACATAATCAGAAAGTCCGCATTGATTAATATATTCACGGGCTAAACATTGTCTTTTTTCCCAAAACTCAATAGTTGTAAGATGCCCATTTGTATATTGAAGCGCATCTGCTATCCATAAGCCGGAATATCCGTTTGATGTACCAAGCTCAAGCACATTTTTAGCACCTGTTGCTTTTATCAGCATACTTATGAAGTTACCTGTTTGGTGAGAAACATTCCAAAAATCTTCTGCTGTTTTTTCAAGATCTGTCAATATCGCTGAAGTTTTACCGTCCATCTTTTCTTTCCAATATTATAATTGTGTTTATATATTCACTAATAGGTAATGTTTGAACTGATTTTTCTTTATCCATGTCATATACTACATACTTCAAATCTGCCATATTAGTTATTACTGCTAAATTAGAGTTGGGCACAGGACTAAATGCTTTTGAGAACCCATCTACCGGCAACTTATCACTTTTTACATCACCATTTGCAATATTGTATCTATAAACAGTATTATCTCCAGCACACAACACATATATCTGGCCATTTACCTCATACATGTCTATTGGTTTTTGACCTATATTTATATCCTTTATGCTGGTTGAGTATGTTTTAGTATTTTGCAGAAGTTGATCGTCTTCTTTTTCTTCTTCATTCGAACCATCATCTATTTCAAATGATGTATATATATCATTTGTAGCTATTTCAGCATCTTCTGCTTTTTCTTCTTCTGCCTTCTGTTTTTCTTTTTTCTTGTCTTTTTTTGTTTTTGTTTTCTCATTATCCTGAATCAAATCAAAACTTACTATCCTTAATTTAGGTGTTGTTCTGGAAATAACATATAACACATTATTTTCAAGTATTAGCTTTGTGGTATTCGGATAATTTGTTATTAATTTATTTGCGTAATCATTTTCTAAATCAAGTACATATATATTTGATGTTTTTAAATCCAAATATGCAATTTTCTTTCCATCATCTGATATTGAAAGACGCTGGGGTGCACCGATCAACTGTATTTTTTCTTTCATTGTCATTGTTGCTAAATCAATAACAAATAACGATTCATCTGTTATACTGGCAACATATGCTTTACCTCTCGCATCATCAACTGCAATTTCAGATGGCAAAGCCGTTAAATCTATATGTTTTGCGACATATTCATTATATATATCTATAACATCTAAATTTTTTTTATCTTTTGTAGCAGCAAGCAAAAATTTTCCGTTCAATACCGGTTTGACATCTCTCATTACACCTGATGTTTTTAATGAATATAAAGGTTCTGTCACCGTAGACGAAAACACCTGTAAATACTCTGTCTGAAAATTATTAACAAAAAATAATTTATTTTTTAACGCAGAAGGCACATTATACTTCTTATTATCTACAACTCTTTTTCCGGATGGCAAAGGTGCTGTTTTTCTTGTACTAACAAAAGTAGCAGTCTTTGCGCTTCCTATTAAAGGTATATGAACATCCCCTAAAATACCTGCAAGATTTTCCGGTAATACCAAACCTCTTGGAACCATAATATCTTGTGGTATTGTTCCTGTTTTAACCTCTGTAGGCAACTCTGGAATATTTCTTACCGTTAAGGTATTGGCATCTTTACGAATAATTTTCAAAAGCGAATAATTATTATTAAAAACAACCAAATCTGGTAAAGCATCCATACTCTGATTACTTGGATATGTTTTAACGATTTTTACCTTATCTACTTTTTCAGGATAAGCAGGCAATACAGGAAGATACATAACATCATTACTATAAACAATTATGCTGTCAAATCTTATGGTTGGCACTTTCTTTTGTGACAACAAATAATCTTTCATTTCCTTTGGTAACTGGGTAGCTTCGACAGGAACTGCGAAAATGAAAGCAACTATTAATGCTAAAATAGATAATTTTATTTTCATACTACCCCTATTAATTATGAAGTACATTTTTCATTTTATCAATGAACTTTGAAGAAGTCTTTTTGTTACAATTAATTTCAAAAAGTTTTCTATATAATTGTTTTTCTTCTGCACTTAATGTCTGAGGAGTTTTTATTTTAACAACAAAGTTATGATTTCCTCTTTTATTTGGATTACCAAGATGAGGAACTCCAGCTCCTTTTATTTGTAATATCTTATCTTGTTCTATGCCGGCTGGTATAACAAGTTCTTTCTTCCCGTCAATAGTATCAACTTCTATAGTATCCCCCAATGCCGCCTGAGGAAATGATATATCAACAGTAGAATATATATCAAAACCTTCTCTCTTAAACTTTTTATGTTCTTTAACATAAATCACAACTATTAAATCGCCGGTTCTACCACCATTTTTTCCGCAATTTCCTTCTTGTGCAAGACCTATTCTTGAACCATTATCCACACCGGCAGGAATATTTATATGAAGAGTTCGTTCTACTTCTAATCTTCCATCTCCATGGCACTTTTGACAAGGATTTGCATTTATTTTACCTGTACCGTTACATTTGGGGCAGGTAGTTATTTGTCTGAAACTACCTAATGGTGTCTGGGTTACTTGTTGAACTCTACCAGTTCCACCACAAGTAGGACAAGTTTCAGGTTTTGTTCCTTTTTGTGCACCTGTTCCGCTACATTCATCACAAGTTTCTAAATGTGAGATTTTTACCTCTTTTTTTACACCGAAAACAGCTTCTTCAAATTCTATTTGTAAATTTAATCTTAAATCTGCTCCATTTTGAGGACTATTCGGATTAGTAGCACGTTCTGAAAATCCAAAGCCACCAAAAAAGCTTTCAAATATATCATTTAAGTCTCCAAAACCACCATCAAAAGGTCCTGATGTATTAAAACCTGCATCTTTTAGACCATCTTCTCCATATCGGTCATATGTTGCACGCTTATTATCATCCATCAATGTTTCATAGGCTTTTCCAAGTTCTTTAAACTTTTCCTCTGCATCCGGAGCCTTATTTACATCCGGATGATATTGCCTCGCTTTTTTACGGAATGCTGATTTTATTTCTTCTTTTGTAGCATTCCTGTCTATCCCTAATATTTCGTAAAAATCACTCATTTTCTTCTAATCTTTCAACTAATGTTATTGTTTTACTGCCACTGATACCATTGCTGGTCTCAATACTTTTTCTCCTAGTTTATATCCTTTTTGCAACTCATTTATAATTGTATCTTCTGGATATTCATCAGTAGGTGTTTGCATTACAGCTTCATGCATATTCGGATCAAAAACTTCGCCTACGCTTTTTATTTGTTCTAAACCTAATTTCGATAATGATTCTGTTAACTGCTTATTTAAAACATAGAATGTTTCTTTCATTTTTTCAACATTATCAATCTTTTCTACCATTGTTAATGCTCTATCAAAATTATCTACAACTTCTATTATTTTTTTCATACACTCTTCAGCACCATATTTTAATAATGCTTCTCTTTCTTGGGCCTGTCTTTTTCTATAATTATCAAAATCGGCAGCAAGTCTTAAATATTGATTATTCAAATTTTCAAAATCTTGTTTTAATTTTTCAGACTCTTTATCTGTATTTTCTTCTGCTATTTCAGCTTCATTTGAAGTTTCTTCAACTTCATTATTTTCTTCTTGTTCTTCAATTATATCTTGTTCATTTTCTTTAATTTCATCAGCCATTGTTTTTACACCTTCTCCCTTGTTTTTTTCTTCATCTACAAAAGGATTTCCTTTGTTTATTTTTTTTTCAAAAAAATTCTTCATACGACCTCTGACTCTTCCCTCTCATAACATTATAAAATATCAATTTCTTTACTCAATACTTATTAATGTTTTCTTAACTTTTTGCATAATTATTGCTTGTTCTTGATAAAAAAAAAGGTATAATTATAATATAGGAACAAACTTTAATGGCAAAAATAAAAAAAATAAGTTTTGGTGATATTCTGCATATAAAGAAGCTAATTTCGGTTGTTTGTAGCGACAATATTATGAACTACAGACGTCTGTTCTTTTTATCTGTTCCAATAACATATATACAAAATTTTGTATATAATGTACATTTTAGAAGAATGCCGGAAACATATGTAGCTTTTGATAACAATAACAATATAAAAGGATTAATCACTGTAAAAGCTCAGCACGGAAATTCATATAAATGGCAAATTAAAAGTTTATTTCTTGATAAAAACTCACACGAAGAAGGTAAGCAACTCGTCGAATATATAATTGCAAAATTTGGCGCAAGAGGAGTTGATACTTTTTATGTTTCTGTTGACGATAACCAAAATGAATTAATTGATTTATTTATAAAAGGTTGCGGTTTCAGATTCTGTTCAACAGAAGCTCTGTGGTCTGTTTCAAATATTAATTTTATTGAAGACAATATTGACGAAAAACAGTTTAAACAATTTAAAAGTACTGATGCAAAAAAAGCTGCTGACTTATTTAATGATAACTTAATTACTCATTATAAATATTCTCTTTCTAAGGAAAAAGATGAATTTAATGACAGACTCTTTCAGGGAATAAATACTGATTCTGATTTTAAATATATTATTGAAGATGAAAATACCGGAAATCTAAAAGCTTTTATTGAAATTAAGACTATAGATAATACAAACTATTTTGTTGACGCAATAGTACCGCCACAATTCTTCGATATTTATCCCTCCTTATTATCCTTTGCTATTAAAAAGATTATTAAACGCAACAAGAATTTTAAATTATATATTAAAAATAGAAAATATCTTCAAGGTGGAGAATTACTTGAAAAATTCTTCAAAGACAACCGTTTTGAACTTCTACAAAATAATGCAATACTTGTCAGAGACTTTTTTAAAACAGTAAAAGAAGAATCCAAAATATTTAACAACGCAATAGTCTTCAGTGGTTTTGAAATCTAATTTTCAATTAAATATTTAGCTCTATCACAAATTTCTAAACGATAAAAGTCCATATCTTTAGCCTTTTTTATTACATATTTAATCAAATCAATAATTCTTTCATCCGGCTTATCTTTTCTGTATTTCTCAAGCCAACTATTTTCTATATCTATTACAACAATTCCTATATTATTTTCCTTGTTGAATTTTAACCAATTATCAATTTCTAAAATATTATCATTGATTCCCGGAATAATTATATACTTACTTATCACATTAGAAGATAATTTCTGAGCTTTAGCATATTTTTTTAAGTTTTTACAAACCGTATTGAAAGCATCTGTCTGTTTAATTTTTTCATATGTTTCTTTACAAGATGAATCTATTGAAACAACAACGGATAATTGCCCTGAAGATATACCTTTTTCTATAATTTTCGAATATTTAATTCCCGAAGATGGAACGCGTATATTAGAATAATCATTTTTTAAGAATAAAGAAATTAATTTATCAAACTCAGGCAAGATAGTTGGCTCTCCACCACCAAAACCAATTGCTCCGCCTCTTTTTATAATTTTCCTGTCAAACATATCCTTTATTATTGGATATATATTGTATGTTTTTAATTTGTTATACATCTTTTTGTCTTCTTCTGTATAACAATATCGGCAATTACAGTTACATTTTGTAAAATGATCAAAAATTATACAATCTATATAATCTTCCTGCAACCATTCTCTTTCTTCAAGAAAAACACATCCCTTACATCCTTCGACAGTTTCTCCTGATTTTTGAATATTTCTATATTCATTCTTTATTCTAAAAAACTCATCCCAATTAATTTTTTCACCGTGATAATCTTCAAAAATCATTGAATTACCACCACCAGGGGCACTCATATAACAACACAACTTCACATTAGAACCATAAACGCCATTATCAAAACAAACGCCTGATTCTAACCATTTACAACTTATATATCTTTCTTTTTTTGCTTGTTGCATATGTTTCCTATTTAAAATTACAATTTAACAACCTGCAATTTCTTGTACAATTTAATATATGTTCACGGACTTCGTCTGCTTCTTTACTATACCATAAATCTTGAGGTAAACTGTCCTTCAAATTTCCGATTGGTTTCATACAAAAACATACTCTACAATTGCCGTATGGATCAATTGCAAAATTATTTTCGCCAACCATACACTTTATATTTTGTATTTCATCAGGAGTATCTATTAAAATTTTAAAAGCTTTTAATTGACTGAATCCATTACATATAGGATAACCTTGATTTTTTAATTCTATCATTTCGTCAATTACATCAAGTGCAGCTTTTTTTATATCTCTTCCGTATATCTGACTGTTTGAATTTACTGCAGTAGAAAAAGCATCCCCGTTATCCATCAGCTGATAACTTACTCCAATACCTTCTATCTTACAGAACTCTGCAATAGGTTTAATTTCTGATAAATTAGTGGGCATTACAACTGTTGAAAGAAAAATATTCTTCCATTTATGTCCTCCCCTATATTTATTCATATAATTCAAGTTTTGAATTGCTTCTATTGTTCTTTGAAATGCATCTTTCCTTCCTCTTGATACATTATGAATATCAGGATTTTGTATTGCATTTAAAGAAAAAGTTATATTTGTAAAAGCAGAATTTAAAACTTTATCTAATTTGTCGGGCAAAGCCAAACCATTAGTCACAATATTAACCGTATCTCCCAAGTTAGCAGCATATTCTGCCATTTCAAAAACATCATCACGAATAAATGGTTCACCACCAGAAATTATAAACTGATAATTTCCCATCCAGTTATGAATATTTAAAAGAATTTTTTTCCATTCTTCAATAGTCAATTCTTGCTCTTGAACAGAAGCTGGAGTTTTCCAACCATTACAAGTAATACAGCGAGATTGACATCTTTCTGTATTATTGTATGAGAAAGAAACAGGCTTTCTATCCTTGGTTATTGCCATTTCTAATAATCCAAATTAACTTGCGAGAATAGAATAATTCTGTTTTTTCCACGCTTTTTTGCATTATATAATGCGTGTTCTGCATATCTTATTATGGAATTTGCATTTTCTTCTACATTTTCCATATAAGGGAATGATGCTATACCTCCTGAAATTTTTACAGGATGCCTTTCATCTTCACCGGCAGGAATAAATGACATTTTTTCTACATCACGTCTGAATCTTTCAGCAAATATAAAGGCATTTTCTTCACTTGTATCAGGAAGAATTACCATAAATTCTTCATCACCATATCTGGTAACAACATCTTCTTTTCTTGCTAAATTTAACAACATTTCTGCTACTTTTTTAAGGAGAACGTCACCCCATTCATAGCCATACATATCATTAACAACTTTGAAGAAATCCAAATCAAAAAGGATACAAGATACTGTTGATTTGTAACGTTTTGCCCTTGACATCTCTGATTCTAATCTTTCAATTAAAAATTTACGATTATGCAAACCTGTTAATTCATCAGTAGTTGTAATTGATGAAATTTTTTCTTTTAATTCTTTTATTTTAATTAAATTTTTCAATCTTACAGAAAGTTCATATTCGCTAATAGGATTTACTATGTAATCAAATGCTTCTCCTCTTATTGTAATATTACTTGGAACTTCATCAGAAACAACTAATACTGGGATTGGAAACTTCATTACCATAGAGATTTCTTTTAACTTATCTAATGAAATGTCTATAAGTGCAATATCTGCATTTTCCATTTCAATATTCTTAATATCTTCAGCACCCTTAACTATAATATCCATTTCTACAGTTTTTTTACATAAATTCTCAAGATTTGAAGCATTTCCGTCTGTATAAATAACTAGATTACTCATTAAAATACCCTTTCTGTTTGATTATATTCTATCAAATTTATTATAAAAGTTAAATATGCATATATTTGTTGCATATTTTAACAAAATTGCAGAAAAAATTTTATATATAATATAATATCAATATAGGAGGGGAAATAATTGCCGAAACCAAATTATAATAATAGAATGCAATCGGATTTATATACATCTGTATATGAACAATATTATTTTAAAAATACCCCTGTAAAAAAAATCAAACCAATAAAAAGAGTAAAAAAACAAAAGAAAAAATCAATAATAAGCAAGATATTTTCTTATATTTGTGCCGCATTATTATTATTCTATATTCTACCTTTCTCTTTTAAAACATTTATAGTGGATACATTTCCCATAAATACTTCAAATGCACTAAACATCGATTATAAAAAACTATTATATCCAACACACAACTATTTATATAAGGATTTATTTTTGGGGAAATATGTTGTTAAGGAAGCAACATATAAGAATCATATAATGGTTGATATACAAGAAAATTATGAAAGAATAGGTTTAAAAAATAATTTATTAGCACTTGCCCAAGAATATAGAAGAATAAAACCTGCAGTTTATGTCTGGGAATACAATGGAAAAAGCTACGTTGATATAAATGCTGATGTACCATATCCTGCAGCAAGTATAATTAAGATTCCTGTATTAATCGAAATGTTTAGAGAGATTGAACACGGTAAATTTTCTTTAGATGACAAAATGGTTCTTGAAGACTTCTATAGAGCTTCAGGCTCTGGAAAACTGCAATACTCTCAAGGAGGAATAGCTCATTCTATGGACTATTTGGCCAGAATAATGATAGAAAATTCCGATAATTCTTCTACAAATATGATTATGGCGAAAATGGGAGGAATGTCAGAAGTAAATAAAGCTATTAACCGATGGGGATTAAAAACAACACACATTAATACTTGGCTTCCTGACTTAGATGGAACAAATATCACAACAGCAAGAGAAATGGCTAAAATGTTTTATAATATCGACTCAACAAACATGCTTTCAAATAGTTCAAAAAGACAAATGGCTGATTATCTTGGGCATGTTAAAAATAATAGATTATTACAAGCCGGCTTGCCATCTGATGCTATTTTACTTCATAAAACAGGTGATATAGGCTTTATGTTAGGGGACGCAGGTATTGTAAAAACAGCAAATGGTAAAAAATATATTGTTGTTATACTTGCAAAGAGACCTTATAATAATCATCAAGGGAAAGAATTTATTGTAAAAGCTTCTAGATTAATCTATAACAATATATACAATTAAACGTTAACAAAATCTTTTTATTATCTGCGTATAACTTTACATTGTAAAAAAATAATACCTTATAAATAGAAAATGGAAATTTTTTGGTTTCTTTTCTGTTATAATTGTCATAGGAACAATTATTAATGAAAACTTCAAAGCTAACTATATATATTTTTTTAAGTTTAGTACTGGGAATACTTGTTGGATGGAAATTTCCAGAAATCGGAAAACAAATGCATCCATTAGCTCATATTTTTTTAAATATGATTAAAATGATTATTGCTCCATTGTTATTTTCTGTAGTTGTTACAGG
The DNA here is from genome assembly GCA_944322895.1 of Candidatus Gastranaerophilales bacterium. Lineage (GTDB taxonomy): Bacteria > Cyanobacteriota > Vampirovibrionia > Gastranaerophilales > Gastranaerophilaceae > Avigastranaerophilus. Next base: position 3,223 of record CALUQL010000002.1, on the reverse strand, counting down.
AATAGCATCACACGGGAATATAAATTCTTTAGGCAAATTAGGAGCCAAAACAGTAATATATTTTGCAATAGCAACATCATTTGCATTAATAATAGGTCTTGGAGTTGGATTCTGCTTTAAACCCGGAGATGGTTTTTCTACAGCAATATCGCAAAATATGTTAGATACAGCATCCGTTATGGCAGCAGAGAACAGTCATAATTCATTTGTAGAAATGATAGTCAATATAGTTCCTGCAAGTATTATAAAAGCAATGGCTGAAGGTGATTTACTTCAAATTGTTGTATTTTCCATATTTTTTGCATTAGCCATTTGTTCAGTAGGAGAGAAAGCGAAACCGGTATTAGACTGTATCTCTTCGTTATCAGAGGTTATGTTTAAGTTTACGCATTTTGTAATGAATTTTGCTCCTATTGGTGTTTTTGGTGCTATTGCATATACTATTGCAGAAAGTGGATTAGGCGTAATGGTGAATTATGCAAAAATTATTGGTTCATTATATTTCGCTTTATTTGCTTTTTTATTTTTAATACTGAATGTAGCTTGCAGAATTGTAGGTATATCTGTGTTCTCTGTTATAAGAGCAATTAGAGAACCTGCTTTGCTTGCTTTTACTACAGCAACATCAGAAGCAGCACTGCCTCAAGCAATGAAAATAATGGAAAGTTTTGGAGTTCCTAAAAATATAGTAGGTTTTGTAATGCCTACTGGTTACACATTTAATTTAGACGGATCTACTTTATATTTAGCTTTAGCAATGTTATTCTCTTTGCAGATTGTTGGAATAGAAATTTCACCAATGCAATTAATTTTTGTTATGGGAACTTTAATGCTGACAAGTAAGGGAATTGCCGGTGTTCCAAGAGTAGCTTTAGTTATTTTAGCAGGTACCTTATCAAGCTTTGGTTATCCATTAATTGGTGTTGCTATTTTATTAGGAATCGATCAAATCTTAGATATGGGAAGAACTACCGTAAACCTAATAGGTAACTGTGTTGCTACCATTGTTATTGCAAGATGGGAGAATGTTTTTAATTATACAAAAATGGAAGAATTCAATAAACAATTTGAAACACAAAAAGAAAGAACATTTCCTCTTTTCGGAAAAGAATTAATATCAAAAGTTACAATTGAAGAACATTCGGAATGCGGTGTTTCTGATAACAATGAAAATTAAAAATTAATTATTCTTTTATAGACTTGGAGTCATATCTGAAAAATCAGGGATTTTTTCTGTATCATCCGGTTGATAATTATCAGAAATAATCCACATAAAAGAATTTATTGCACTTATTGAATTTATATTTCCGTATATATTTACTTTAAATGTATTTGTTTTACTACCTTCCTGATTATATAAATATGGTATCTTATTCATTATATTTAGAGGTACAACACTGTAAGTAACATCTTTTTTACCTTTTTGTCCGTTCATCATTTCAGATATTGATACATTACCGAAAGAACCTAATTTTTCTCTTATTTCATCTGAAATTCGCCCATATATATCTATATTTGCTTGATTGGTAATCAAATTATGTCTTCCTTTTAAGTACAAACTCATGTTTGTTCCAGTTGTTTGAATTCCATCTGTGAGCATATAGCCATTTTGGAATAATATATTACCTTTAGCTATTCTATACTGAGCAGTATTATCATGAACAATCATATTTGCAATTCTATTTAAAGTTGCATTTAAAATGCCATGGTATAACAAATTTTGAGCATATAAATAATATTCAAACTTTCCTAATGTGCCCATTCTTCCATTAGTAGCATTAAATTGAAGATTCCCATTTAGTGATTTTAACACTGTATTATAATCACCTGTATTCATAGAAAGCTTAGCATTGAAATCAGCTCTTCCTGCCAAATTATCTTCTATTTTACATAAATCATACAAAGAGTTTTTGATATCTATACCTTTACCTGAAATATCAAAGTCTAAGTGTCCATTTGACAAATCATAAGCTGCTTTACCGTTTATAAAACCGGAATATGAATTTGCAGCAATATCTGTCATTTTTAGAATATTTTTCTCTATTTTAAAGTCTGAACTGATGTCTCTTGCCTTTAAATCCAGCATTTTCAGATTATTTATAGTAATAATCCCTTTTTCTACAGTAATTTTTGACTCAGCAAAAGGATTTCTTTCTCTTTGTATCATAGAAAACATTGAATTTAAATCTAAATTCATTGAATTCAATTGAAGATTTTTTACAATTACATTATTTAAATCAATATTAGATGATACATCAGCAACCAAATTAAAGATTGAATCATTTACAGTTACATTGGGAGCTAAAACTCTAATATTATTATTTGCTAAACTAATATCCACATTTTTTAAAGAAGTAAGATACTTTTTCAAGTTATACTTAAATACTCTAACATTACCATTTATGTCAGGAGATTTTATTTCTTTATTTAGAAGCAAGTTTGCCTTTAAAGAAATTTCTTCACCACCAAAAAAGTTTGTCGCAATAGTTAGAGACTCAGGAATATTTATCTTTAAATTTTTCAATGAAGGTTCTTTATCAAGTAAAAGATCTCCATTTATACCAAGTATTTTTCTATTTTTATTTGGATTTTCTTCATTTAGTGATAAATCTTTAATATTTAACAAGTCACCATTTAAACTGCATTCCAAATTTACAAAAGACGGTTTTTTAAATAACTCATTGATTACCATATATGATATATAATTATTTTCATTAGCTTTTAAATTTGCTTTTATATTTACAACCTCACCTTGAAATTGAATATTCCCTGTTGTATTAATTTTCCCCTGAGCTTTATATGGTAATTTAACATCCAGTTTAAGAAATTCTGCTAATTCAGAAGCCAAGATATTTCCTTGCAAATTAATTTGCCCTATTGGTTTATTTCTATAATTATTTATTATTCCTGAAATTTTCAGTTCATTTGGTGATGAAAGAATGTTTTCAGGTATTGAAATTTTATTTTCATCAAATAAAACTTTAAATCCTGTCGATGAAAGTTTTCTATTTTTATAGCTTACTAAAACATTATTACAAAGTACATTTCCTGAATATTTTTTATCATTTCCCGAGAAATTAATATTTACAGAATTTGCCAAAACAGGTATATTATACTGCTTGTCTTTTATAGACAAATCCTTTATATTTATATCTGATTTTAGATTATATGATTTATTCAAAACTCCTGATATATTTGAATTTAAAGACAATTTACCTTTTGT
>CALUQL010000001.1 GCA_944322895.1 Candidatus Gastranaerophilales bacterium | reverse complement strand
GGACTTGCTATATATATATTCTATGGATATAAGAATAAACGTATTAAAGAATAGGATAATAAACCTGTATTCAGAATAAAGATTAAACTTTTGTATTTATTCTTTTTTATGTTTGAAATAAAATAATAAAGAGAATAAGGATATTAAGATGAAACACACAAAGTATTCTGCAGTAATAGTAGGTAGTGGTATCGCAGGACTTTATGCGGCAATAAAATTACATAAAGAGGCAAAGCTGGAAGATGGTCTTTTAATTGTTACTAAATCGCAGTTAATAGAATCAAATTCAAAATATGCACAGGGCGGAATGGTTTGTGTAATGCCTGAAAATAAATTAGATTCTTGTACTTTGCACATAGAAGACACTATAAAAGCAGGTGCAGGTTTAACAGATGCAAAGGTTGCAGCTTTTATTTCCGAAAAAAGTGCTGAAGTAGTAAAAGAATTACAGAAGTTAGGTGTAGATTTTGATAGGGATGAAAATAATAAATTAAAATTTACAAAAGAAGCTGCGCACAGTGTAAATAGAATCCTTCACGCAGGTGGTGATGCTACTGGTTTTTGTATAGAAAATGCTTTAGTAAAATATCTAATGTCTCAAAAAGATATCGATATATATGAGCAAACTTTGGCTGTTGAATTATTAAAAGACTCGAAAAACATAAACAGAGGACTTATAACATATAATTATAGTGAAAATGAATATGAAATAGTAGAAACACCTGTGGTAATACTTGCAACAGGCGGAATCGGACAATTATATAAATATACAACAAATCCTGATATAACAACAGGAGATGGAATTGCATTGGCATATAGAACCGGCGCAATAATAAAAGATATGGAATTTGTACAATTCCATCCTACGGCCTTTGCTCTTGGCGAAAATGGAACAATGTTTTTAATTTCTGAAGCTGTTCGAGGTGAAGGAGCTAAGCTTGTTGATAAAGACGGTCATACGTTTATGGAAAAGTATGATAAAAGATTAGAATTGGCTCCTCGAGATGTTGTAACAAGGGCTATATTTAATGAAATGAAAGAAACAAATACTTCTAACGTATACCTTAATGCAACACATATCAGTGAAGAAAAATTTGAAAAGCGTTTCCCTACAATTTTTGGAACTTGCAGAGAATATAATATAAATCCATCAAAAGATTATATACCTGTTTCCCCTTCCGCACATTACTTTATGGGCGGAATAAAAACCCAAGTAAACGGTAAAACATCTATAGAAGGACTTTACGCTATAGGTGAAGCCTCTTGTACCGGTTTACATGGTGCAAATCGTTTAGCATCAAATTCAATATTAGAATGTGCTGTTACCGCTTTTGAACTTGTTAATTTCTTAAAATCCAAAAATCTTGATGAAAATTATATTCAAGATGAACAAATAAATAAAATAATAAGCTTCTATGAAGATAATATTCCGTTAAATAATAACGAGGAAACTGAAGAATTATTTAAAGAAATAAAAGAATTAATGTGGAAAAATGTTGGGATTATTAGAAATGAAGAAAAATTAATGATAGCAAAAGCCAAAATAGACGAATTAAAGGAAAAATTTGGTTATACATATAAGTGTCCTGATAGAAGTTCCTATGAAATAAGAAATATGCTAACAATTGCAGAACTTATAATAGAATTTGCACTAAAGAGAAAAGAATCAAGAGGTGCGCATTATAGAGAGGATTATCCTCAAAAGGATTTAATTGCAGAATCTCATCAATTATCAAGAAATACAACAATGAAAGGTTAAACAAATATGTCATCTGTATTATTACACGATTTTATAGTCGAAGAACATGTTAAAAATGCACTAAAAGAAGATATCGGTTTTGGGGATATAACAACAGATTATTTGGTTCCGAAAAATGAAAGAATAATTGCAAAATTAAATACACGAGAAGATGGCATATTATGCGGTATTGATATAGTTGAAACAGTATTTAAGACACTTTCAAACGAAGTAAAAATACAAAAGTTTTTCAAAGACGGAGATAAAATAAAAAAAGGTGATACTCTTGCTGTAATAGAAGGTCCTGCCAGAGCTGTTTTAATTGGTGAAAGAACTGCATTAAATTATATACAACGATTAAGCGGAATAGCAACAGAAACTAATAAATATCAGGTTGCGATTGGTGATAATAAAGCAAGGATTACAGATACAAGAAAAACAACACCTGGATTCAGAATGTTTGAAAAATATGCAGTATATACAGGTGGGGCAAGATTGCATCGTTTTAATCTTTCTGATTGTGTAATGATAAAAGATAATCATATTCAATATGCTGGTTCAATAACAAATGCCGTAAACAAAATCAGAGAACATCTTTCTCATACTCATAAAATTGAAATTGAATGTGATACCATAGATCAAGTAAAAGAAGCTATTAGTGCAAAAGCAGACATAATTATGCTTGACAATATGAATTGTGATTTAATGAAGCAATGTGTTGAAATTATTGGTGATAAAGCTTTAATAGAAGCAAGCGGAAATGTTACGATTGATACTATTGAAGATATTGCGAAAACAGGAGTAGACGTTATATCTTCAAGTGCCATTGTTGCAAAGGCAAAAACATTAGATATTGCTTTAGATATGTAAAATATAATATTTGCACTAATATTGTTTTTGTAGCACAATAATATGAAGAGGGGTTAAAATATTGAACATTGTTGTGTTTATAAAACAGGTTCCTGATACTAATGATGTAAAATGGACTCAAAATAACAATATAGATAGAACAAAAATGGATTCTATTATAAATCCTGTTGATAAACAGGCAATAGAAGCTGCACTCAGATTAAAAGAAGCATATAGTGCAAATATAACTGCAATAACAATGGGACCCGGTAAAGCAATAGAGGTATTAAAAGAAGCAATAGCTCTTGGCGTAGATGATGCTGTAATATTGTGTGATTCAAAATTTTCAGGCTCTGATACTTGTGCTACATCAAGGGTATTAGCAGCAGCAGTAAAAGAAAAATTTCCAGATACAGACTTGATATTATTTGGGCAAAGTGCGATAGACGGAGAAACATCACAAACAGGACCATCTACAGCTGTAAGGTTAGGTTATCCGTTTGTTTGTCATGTTAATGAAATAGTTGAATTTAATAATGATAAAATAACAATTAATACAGAAACGGAAACATATAAAGAAGTACTGGAAATTCAAATGCCTGCTGTTTTATGTATAAGTAATTATGTTTTTAAACCAAGAATTCCTAAAATTAACGGATATATAAAATCTCAAGATTATAATTATAAATCTTACAACATATATGAATTAAATATTCCGGAAACACAAACCGGAGTGAAAGGTTCACCAACATATGTTTCTTGTGTATATAAAACTGCTTATGACAGAAATTGTAAAATGATATATGCAAAAGATAATGATAACTTTGCAAATGAAATAATGATGGAAATAAAAGAAATAATGGGGCGTTAATGGAACCAAACGGCATATTAATATATGGAGAATTAACACAAGATTACAGTATAAGACCCGTAGTAAAACAACTGTTAACTAAAGCCGTTGAATTAAAAGAAAAAATCTGGAATCAAAGAATAATGGTTTGTATTATCGGTCCAAGGATGAATTATGAAAAAATAATATATGAACTTGGCAAATATGGTGCAGACGAAGTTGTAATTATATGTGATAACAGAATTACTGGATATAATTGTAATTATTTTCCCAAATTTTTTACTGAAATTGCAAAGAAATATCCGCCAAGAATAATACTAATCGGGGCAACGGTGCAAGGTAAAGAAATTGCCTCATATACAGCGACAAAATTAGAAACGGGTTTAACCGCGGACTGTACAAATTTAGATATCGGTGAAAATAACTTATTATTATCAACCAGACCAACCTTTGGCGGTCAGCTTACGGCAGATATATTATGTAGAACATTTCCTCAAATGGCGACAGTTCAAGAAAATGTATTTAAAGAAAAAGAAATAGAACATACTGCAACTGCTATTTTCTCTTGGTTTGATATTAATGAAGACGAAAATAAGATAAAAATTATAAAATCAACAAAAAAAGAAACTAAAAGTAAAGATTTAGCAACTGCCAAAATTATAGTTGCAGGCGGAAAAGGAGCATGTAAAGATAATGGTTTTGCATTGATTTATCAATTGGCACAAAAAATGAAAGCTTCAGTAGCAGGTTCAAGAGAAGCTTTTGAACTTGGATATATAACAAAATCGCAACAAATAGGACAAACAGGTAAAACAGTTGCACCAGAACTATATATTGCAGTTGGGATATCGGGCGCAAGTCAGCACTTAACGGCTATAAAAAATAGTGGTAAAATAATAGCTGTTAATAAGGATGTAAATGCACCAATATTTAAGCAAGCCGATATTGGTATTGTTGGAGATTTATTTGAAGTGCTGCCCGAATTAATTAAAAAGTTTGAAACAGTTAATAAAGAGGAAAATGATGAGTAACGAAGCAGTAGAAAAAGAGAATATTTTAAAACCATTCTCAACAGTACAATTATTAAACTTTTGCTTAGGTTTCTTCGGTTTACAATTCGCTTGGCAAATGAGAATTATATTGTCAGGTCCTGTTACTGAAGGTTTAGGTGCATCTCCATTGATTTTTGGTTTGATATGGCTGGCAGGTCCTGTGACAGGTATGCTTGTTCAACCAATTATTGGTGAATTAAGTGATAAAACACATACTATTTTCGGAAAAAGAAGACCATATTTATTTGCAGGTGCAATATTTGCAAGTTTAGCACTATGGGCATTTCCTAATTCTGCTGAAATATGGGAAAAACTTGCAGCACTATGTAATATTCCAGAAATAGCTTTTGGCGGTTTAATTATTGCTGCCATAATGATATGGATTATTGATGCTTGCGTAAATGCTGCTCAAGGTCCATATAGAGCTTTGGTTCCTGATTTAGTACCTCAAGAACAACATGCATTAGCAAATTCTTATTTGAGTTTTGCAATCGGATTGGGGTCTGTTGTTGCAGCAGGTACTGCTCCATTTTTAAAATATGTATGTAATTATCAAATGAGTATTAATGCTCAGTTCGTGATGGCCGCTTTAGCATTTTCTTTAGCAATGTTATGGACTTGTATAACAACTAAAGAACATAAATATAAAAAAAATGAATTTGTTGAAACATCAGAAGAAAAGACTGAAAAAGTAAAAGGTCCTTCTTTTATGCAAAAGGTTGTAGAATTTTTCAGTTCATCCCCTGAAGTAGCTAAAATTTGTACTCTGCAGCTATTTACTTGGATTGGTATTATGAGTTTAAATATTTTCTTTACTCAATATGCTATTCATACTGTTTTTGGTGTTCCTGATTTAACAGCAGCTACAGAAGAAATTAAGAATTCTTATATGGCAACAATAAATAAAGCAACAAATTTTTCCTCTATATGTTTTGCAATACAAAATTTGATATGCTTTCTAGTTTCAATTCCAATTGGCTTATTATCTACAAAATTTGGTAATAAAAGAGTACATTTTATTTCTCTTATTACATTAGCATTAACATTTGTTGGAATGGGATTGTATAAAGAACCTGGTTTTGTTCTTGTATGTATGGCAATAGCAGGTATTGGTTGGGCTAGTATTTTAGCACTTCCTTTTGCAATGTTGTCTGAATTTATAAAGAAAGGATCCGAAGGCTCTGTAATGGGTATATTTAATATCTTTATTGCAGGTCCACAAGTTCTTGTTTGTACACTTTTGGCTTGGTTTATAAGTAAATGTGCATATGTTATTCCTTCTGGAATTAACTATCATTGGGAATATGCTTTTATGATTGGTGCAATAACTTTGTTAATCGGTGCAATTATTACAAATCTTATTAATGAAAAGAAATAGTGGTTAAAAGCCGCTATTTTTTTTATTTGAAAATTAGTCTATAATAAAAAAAGTAATAAAATGCAAAGAGGATTTAAAATGAAGTTTGAAACACTTGCCGTACGTGGATTTATTGATTTACAAAAACAAAATCATGCAGTATCAACACCAATATATGCAAATACAGCATATAGTTTTGATAGTGTTCAGCATGCTGTCGATTTGTTTGATTTAAAGGTTCCTGGTGATATTTATACAAGATTATCAAATCCATCTTGGGATATTGTAGAAAAAAGAATAGCAGCACTAGAAGGCGGTGTTGGAGCTTTATTAACTTCATCAGGTCAATCTGCAGTATTAATTACAATGTTAAATTTTGCAGGTGCAGGTGATGAAATAATAACATCCGATAAAATATATGGTGGTACTTATAACTTATTTGCAAAAACATTTAAGCAAATGGGGATAAATGTTAAATTTATAAATTCTGATGATTTGCAAGACTATGAGAAAGCAATTACAGATAAAACCAAATGTATATTTATAGAAACATTAGGAAACCCGAGTATAAAAGTAGCAGATATTGAAGCTTTGGCTAAAATTGCCCATAAACACGGAATACCGTTAGTTGTAGATAATACGGTTCCGACTCCATATTTATGTAAACCAATAGATTTTGGAGCTGATATTGTTGTTCATTCTACTACAAAATATTTATCTGGACACGGTAATGCAATGGGGGGAGTAATTGTAGATTCTGGAAAATTTGATTGGGCACAAAATGATAAGTTCAAGATGTTCACTACTCCTGATGAAAGTTACCACGGTGTAATTTATAACAAAGTATTTGGTGAAGCTGCTTTTATTGTCAAAGCAAGAACACATTTGATAAGAGATTTAGGCTGCTGCCAAAGTCCTTTTAATGCATATTTAACTCAATTAGGATTAGAAACTCTTCACGTAAGAATGGACAGACACTGCGAAAATGCATTAAAACTTGCTCAATATTTAGAAAAACATCCTCATATAAATTTTGTTAATTATCCATTATTAAAAAGCAGTAAAGATTATGATTTGGCACAGAAGTATCTGAAAAAAGGTGCTTCATCACTAATCGGTTTTGGTGTAGATGGTGATGGTACAAAATTTATTGAAGCATTAAAATTGTTTATTCACGCAACCAATTTAGGTGATGTTCGCTCTATTATAACTTATCCGGCAGGAAGTACCCACAGACAACTTTCTGAAGAGCAGAAAATCAAAGCAGGTATTACAAATGACTTTATGCGGGCTTCGATTGGTCTTGAAAATATTGATGACATAATTGAAGATATTGAAAATGCAATAAAAATTGCCCGTTCATAAAGGAATAAAAATGCAAATTGACAAAAATAATGTAGGACTTGTTGAAACTAAGTTTTTTACAATTGATGAAAAAATAAAATTTGAAAGTGGTGTTGAATTCGGCCCAATTACTGTTGCTTATGAAACATATGGTAAATTAAACGAAGATGGTACAAATGTAATACTAGTAATTCATGCATTAACAGGTGATGCTCACGCGGCCGGATATCATAGTGAAAATGATAAAAAGCCTGGCTGGTGGGATAGTATGATTGGACCAGATAAGGCTTTCGATACGAATAAGTATTTTGTTGTTTGTACTAATATATTAGGTGGATGTAGCGGTACTACGGGACCATCAAGCATTAATCCTGAAACGGGAAAACCATACGGATTAAGTTTTCCTGTGTTTACGATTGAAGATACTGTTCATGTAAAAAAGAAATTACTTGATTTTATTGGTATCAAAAAACTTTATGCAGTTGCAGGTGGTTCAATGGGTGGAATGCAAGCTATGCAGTTTGCAATTTCCTATCCCGATTATGTGACATCAACTATATTAATAGCTACAACTTCAAGATTGTCTCCTCAAGCAATAGCATTTAATGCTGTTGGTAGAAATTCTATAATCTCTGACCCCAATTGGAATAACGGTGATTATTACGATAAAGAAAATAAACCCGATAGAGGACTTTCTAATGCTAGAATGGTGGGACATATAACTTATCTTTGTGAAGAAGCTATGTATAATAAGTTTGGAAGAAGACTTCAAAATAAAAATCATTATGACTTTAATTTTGATATCGATTTTCAGGTAGAAAGTTATTTGCAGCACCAAGGTCAAATTTTTGTAGATAGATTTGATGCTAATAGTTATCTTTATATAACAAAAGCAGTTGATTATTTTGATCCTGCAGATAAATACGGTTCATTAAAAGAAGCATTTAAAAATACTGATGCAAAGTTTTTGGTTATTTCTTTTGATTCTGATTGGTTATTTCCTTCTTCTCAATCAAAAGAAGTTGTTAATACTTTAATGCAATTGGGAAAAGATGTTTCTTATTGTGAAATTAAGTCGCCTTGCGGGCATGATGCTTTCTTGCTTGAGTATGAAGTTCAATCAAAGATAATAAAAAGTTTTTTAAATACACATTTACAAGGAGATACAAATGAATAACCATTATGATACATCGAAAGGACTTCATTTGAATTATTCTCTAATTGAAAAAATGATTGAAGAAGGTTCAAGAGTACTTGATTTGGGTTGCGGTAACGGTCAATTACTTAAATTATTAAAAGAGAAAAAAAATATAAAAGGAAATGGTATTGAAATTTCTCAGACCGAAGTTATTCAATGTTTAGAAAAAGGTTTATCTGTAATTCAAGGTGATATTGATGAAGGATTAAAACAAATTCCTGATAAATATTATGATTATGTTATATTAAATCAGACTCTGCAATCGACGCAGAATCCGCATTATGTTATGGAAGAAATGTTGCGTGTGGGTAAAAAATGCATTGTAAGTTTTCCGAATTTTGCATATTGGCGTGTAAGGTTTAATTTCTTTTTTACTGGGAATATGCCAAAATCAAAAGTTTTGCCTTTTGAATGGTATAATACGCCTAATATTCATTTATTAACTATAAAAGATTTCTTTGAATATTCAAAAATTAATAACATAAATATAAAAGAGTGTATTTATACAACCAGAGCTAAAATAAGAAAAGATTTCAGATACAGTAAATTTTCAAATTTATTTGCAGAAGAAGCCATTTTTGTTATAACAAAGGATTAAAATATATTCTTTATTAATCTCATTCCATACTTTATATAGTTTTTTAGAACACAGAGTTTAATTTCTTTATCAAAAAGCTTTTTTAATATAAATGATGGTCTTAGATGATATTTTAATATTATTCTTTTTCTGATAGTTTCAAGTTCTTCTTTTGAAAGAAAATCGGTTCCTGTTGTTATATTTTTAAATGAGTCTTTTCCAAGAATATTTTTTTTATCGTCTGTTTTTTCAAAAACCATATTATACAATTCACTGCCTTTGAATGGTGTTGCTATAGAAATCTCAATAAAGTCTGTATCAAGTGCAAAGATTAATTTTTCTGTATCAGAAATATGTTTAATATTTTCCCAAGGAAAACCAATGAGGTAAAATCCAAAGATTTTTAACCCGTACTTTTTTATTAATTTAACAGTTGCAATATTTTGTGCAATGGTTGTACCTTTTTTCATTCTTTTTAAAGATTCTTCGTTTCCTGATTCGATTCCTAATGCTATTAAAGTGCAACCTGCTGCTTTCATCTGTGATAGCATTTCTTCATCAAGAGTATTAACCTTAGAATTCGCTACCCAATTGATTTTTCCCGATAAATCAGAATTTGTAATATAATCACAGAGTTCCATTACCCATTTTTTATTAATTGTAAATGTGTCTGATTTAAAGAAAAATTCTTTGATATTATATTTAAAATAGCATTCTTTTAGCTCTTCAAGAACCGATTTTGGACTTCTAAACCTGACTTCTTTTCCTGATATTATTGGCGAAACGCAATATATGCAAGAAGATGGACATCCTCTTGATGTTGAAATTGTTGCAATTGGGTTATTTGTTGCAGGATTTATATATAGTTCATTTTTCATTATTTCTCTGTCTGGGAAAGGAATACTATCTAAATTTTGGCAAAATTCGGTTAATTTATTTGTTTTCCAATAGCCATTTTGTTTATATGAAATACCTTGAATATTATCAAGTAAAGAAAAATCATTAAAATGGGCATTCAACAATGGTAAAATAATAAATTCACTTTCACCACCAATAAGATAATCGACATCATTTAAGTCTAATTCTTTATAGAAATCTTGCTCAGGATTAAAAAATAGAGCTCCTTTTAGTATTATAATTGTATCTTTTTTAATCGATTTTATTTCTTTTACTATATCTAAATCATATAATATACTGCCATTTGTAGTGCTTATAAAAACAACATCCGGATTTTCATTTTTAATGTCATTGAAAAAAGTTTCTATTGTCAAATTTTCAGCAGGATAATCTTTAAGAAAAATATTATAATTTTCCTGCTTCAGAATGGCAGATATATAACCTAAATCATTACAAGCTCTTATTGAATTTGAAACAGAGGCATTAATGTTTATTTGACATCTGTCTTCACTTCTTTGATAAATTTCCCCGGGAGGATATATGAGCATTATTTTTTTCATTATTTTATTATATACCATTATTAATTGTTTAACATATTTTTTGCAATATGTTAGAATTTTTATGGAGAAAAAATATGAATAACAAATATTTAAGATACTTTTTGGGCTTTTTACTTTTGGCATTAATTTTAATTGCTTTTTATTTTTCAGGAAGAATACTTTTTTTAGTTTCAGCATTTTTCATAATAATCACAATGATGGAATATAGAAAAATGATGAAAAATAAAGATATTTATCCTCATAAATTTTTACCGGAAATAGTAGGAATATTATGTGCATATGTTTTCTCTTTTACAAAAGGAATTGAAGATCATTCAATAATAACTCCGATTTTAATAGGGGGTGTTGTTTTTTCTTTTGTTCTTACTGTTTTACGTAATAAAAAGCCATATATTATGACTTCATTATCAACTATTGCCGCAATTTTACTTATTTTTTGCGGATTATATATAATCAAATTAACATATTATTTTAATGAAAATTCAGCTTGGTATGTGATTTGTGTATATTTTGCTGCAGTCTTAATGGGAGATTATGCTGCATCAATTCTTGGACCTAAATTTAATAAATATAAGCTTTCTTCAGAAATAAGCCCTGATAAAACAATATCTGGTTCATTTTTTAATTTGATTTTTACTTGTCTGCCTTGTTTTTTACTTGTAAAGTTTATTGATTTATCAATTATAAAATGCTTATTTTTAGGAATTGTAATATCTATATTTTCTCAATTAGGTGATTTAACAATATCGAGTTTTAAAAGAGATTTAGATATAAAACACAGCGGTAATTTATTTATGGGGTATGGTGGTATTTTGGATAGAATGGATGCTTTTTTATTTTCAGCCCCTGCTGTATATTATTATTTGTTTTTAGTTAGTGTTGTATAAAGGTTAATTATGTTGAATTTAATATTTATATTTGTAGGTGGCGGTATTGGTTCAGTTTTAAGGTTTTTATCCAATATATTCTTTAAAAAGCTTACATTCTTAAATGCATACGGAATATTTTGTTCAACAATATTTGTTAATATTATAGGCAGTTTTATATTAGGGCTTGCTTATACTGTTTTTATTAATAAAGCGGATATACCTGATTATATTAAATTCGCGGTAAGTGTTGGTTTCTGCGGCGGACTTACAACGTTTTCAACATTCTCTTTAGAAACATATAATCTAATTAAGCAAGGTGAATTATTACAAGCTTTTATGTATATTCTTTTAAGCGTTATTACTTGTTTGTTTGCTGTTTCTCTAGGGGTTCAGGCAGGTAATCATTTAACCAAAATTATTTAGATTTTTCTTCTCTAAGTTTTTTCACAAAACGGCTTAAACGCTCCATTGCTTTTTTCAGATTATCTAAAGAATAAGCATAAGAAATTCTCAAATATCCTTCTCCGCTATCTCCGAAAGCATTACCGGGTATAGCTGCAACTTTTTCTTCCTGTAATAATCTTGTTGCAAATTCTTCACTTGTCATCCCAAATTCTTTTATACAAGGGAATACATAGAATGCTCCAAATGGTTCAAAACAAGGTAAATTCATTTCTTTGAATGCATTTAACAAAAATCTTCTTCTTTGATTGTAAGATTGACGCATCATTGCAACATCATTATCACCGTTTTTTAAAGCTTCAACTGCTGCATATTGGCTTGTTGTAGGTGCACACATAATTGCATATTGATGAATTTTTGTCATTTGCTTGATTATTTCTTTAGGAGCACAGGCGTAACCAAGTCTCCAACCTGTCATAGCATAAGCTTTTGAAAATCCGTTGATAAGAATTGTTCTTTCTTTCATTTGCGGAAGTGATGCTATAGATACATGTTTATCTTTATATGAAAGTTCAGAATATATTTCATCGGACATAACATAAATATCTTTTTCAATGATGACTTTTGCAATTTTTTCTAAATCGTCTTTATCCATAATTGAACCTGTCGGATTATTCGGAAATGGCAATATAAGTATTTTTGTTTTTTCTGTTATAGCATTTAAAAGTTCATCACTTGTCAGTCTGAATTCATTTTCTGCTTTAAGATTTATAATAACCGGTTTTGCATTTGCAAGTAAGGCACAAGGTTCATAAGAAACATAAGACGGTTGAGGAATAATAACTTCGTCGCCATCATTTACTAAAGCTCTAATACCGATATCAATAGCTTCAGAACCGCCAACAGTAACAATTATTTCGTTATCTGGATTATATAAAATATTTTGAGTTCTTTTTATATAATTCGAAATTTCTTGTCTTAGAGCTTTTAAACCTGAGTTAGAAGTGTAGAAAGTTCTGCCTTTTTCAAGGGCATAAATACCTTCATCACGAATATGCCAAGGAGTATCAAAATCAGGTTCACCAACGCCTAAAGAAATAACATCTTGCATTTCGCTAACAAGGTCAAAAAATTTTCTTATTCCTGATGGTTTAATTGCTATAACTTTTTTTGAGAGTTCTTTTGTCATGGTGTAACAATCTCTCTTTCATCTTCGTGTTTTTTAGATATTATTGTGCCGTGATATTTGTATTTTTTTAATACAAAGTGAGTCGCAGTACTTAAAACACTATCTAAAGTAGAAAGTTTATCAGATACAAAGTTTGCAATTTCTCTTAGTGATTTTTCTTCTAAGATAATAAGTAAATCATAACCGCCTGAAATAAGGTAAGCAGCACGAACTTCAGGATAATTGTATATGCGTTCGGCAATGCTGTCAAACCCTTGTCCTCGTTGAGGAGTAACTCTAACTTCAATCAAAGCGGTAACTTTTTCAATAGAAGTTTTTTCCCAATCAATTAAAGTATGATAACCGCAAATAACACCTTCTTTTTCAAGCGCTTCAAGTTCTTGAAGTACACTGGCTTCGTCTACGCCTAATAATACAGAAAGTTCTTTAAGTCCTATTTTGCTGTTTTTTTCAATTAAAGTAAGCAGTTCTTCTCTCATAGCGTTCTCCGGTTATAACTTCAATAATTTTATCATAAATCTATCTAAAGAAATTCCAAAAATATCTTTTTATGGTTTTTCCTGCGGTAAGTTTTTCAAATCCGATTTTTTTAGCACTTACAACAGGTGATTTTTCAGGCTGAATGGTTCTTGAATAATTAACTGCTTTAGGACCAAACAATATAGCATATTCAGGTTTATAACCTTCAGGAATTTCCATATATTCACATAATTCAGGAAAAACTTTCATGCAAGTATCGGCAAAACCACACCAGCAAGTGCCTACGCCTAAACTTTGAGCATAAAGTTCAAAATAGCTAATAGCAATATCTGCATCTTCTTTTGAGCAAGGTGCATTAACAGCGTTAGAAACAACCAACATATGAGGAGCACCTCTAAAAATAACATCATCACCCTTTAAGAAGAATTTTAAATATCCTGAAAATTTTTCAATAATAATTTTTATAGGTTTTTTAGTTAAAGCTGAAATGATTTTATTGTTTACATAAGTTCTGAATTCATTCATAACTTCAACATCGTCAATAAAAGAGAAATGAAGCTTGTGTACATTACAACCTGTAGGTACCCAAGATAACATATCTTTAAGTTTATTCATTATTTCAGGGTTAAGATTTTCATTTTTATATTGCCTGTCACTTCTGCGAGATTTAATTAAATTTAAAATCATATCAGGATTTTGAGCATAAATTTTTTCAGAATCATCAGGATTTTTGCCCAAAATAGAAATAGCCCCGACAGGACAAATAGCTAAACAATGCTGACATTTAATACATCTTTGAGGTGCAGAAGCTTTTGGTGTATTATTTTCATCCATTTCTAGAACTGCAGCAATACAATCTTTAACACAAAGCCCGCAATGAATACATTTAGATTCATCAACTTTAAACATAATATCTTGCATAATGACTCCTTTAACTAACCATAATATTTTAGCATAAGAAAAAACAGAACTTAAGAACAAAGAGGATAAAAATAAAAAATAAAAAGAAAAATAAAAATAGTGCTTGACTTAATTTTTTTAGCAGGTAATATAATAATTGCTGAGGGCGTTTAGCTCAGTTGGTAGAGCGCCTCCCTTACAAGGAGGATGTCAGGAGTTCAAGTCTCTTAACGCCCACCATTTAAACACAAGGACTTCATCACGGGTCCTTTTTTATTTTGCAATTTTTTAGGTGGATTTATTTTGTTATGTTTAATTACAATATAATGTAATTGATGTTTTTTAAATAAATATTGTGCTGTAAACTTAAAAATAATCTCTGTAAATAAGAATAAAAATGTAAAAAAGATAATATGATATCATAATTATGTAATAATAAAATATTCCACTATTAAAAAATATTTTAGAAAATAAACATTTCTTCTTCTTGAAAATATTATTGAATATATTTTTATATTTACATTATTTTGAAAAGAAATTTAATCTGTATTGTAATAAAAACTATATAGGTTAATAACTTATTGATATAATTACAATAAAATAGAAAGGGAAAAAATGACTCTTCGATGTGGTGAATGTTCATATCCGAAAACTAATTATAAAGCAACAAGATACTTAATAGCATATTTGGATATACTTGGTGTAAAACAAATAATTTGTAATGATGATGATTTTAGTTTCTTAAATCACTTGAATATGTTTATGGAGGATTCTATTTCAGAAGCAGGTGGTGGGCTTTTTAAAAAAAAAGAAGAAATATTTGTAAAAATATTTTCGGATAATATATTACTTGCTATTGAATTAAAAGAAATTGACGAACAAAGAGACAGCAAAATAGCTGTATTATTTAATATAGTAGCAAATATTTATAATGAGATATTGCGTTATGGCTATTTAATGCGTGGTGCTATTGTTGAAGGAGAATTTTTTCATAACAAGATTATTGTTTATGGAAAAGGTCTTGTTGAAGCAGTTCAATTAGAAGAAGAAAAAGCAAAAGTTCCAAGAATACTTGTAAGAATAAAAGTTTCTGAACCCCATAGTTATTGCTATCTTATGCAGGATAGAAACAATGAATTATTTTTAAATGTTTTTCAATTTTGTGACACTTTTGATTATGTAACATTTAAAGATAATCTTTTAGAAATGCTTAGAACATATAAAAATAATAAAAAAGTAAAACAAAAAATAATGTGGACTATACGTTATTATAATACATATTTTAAGAACTCAATATTATATTCACTAGAAAGACCACGAATTACGAAAGATGAAATTAATGAAGCTATTTGTCAATTTTCATGGTTTAAAGCAATATCTAACATAAACATTAAATCGCTTGCAATCATTATTTTTCTTGCAGCATCTGCTTTTTCCATTTTGATATTACTATGGGCATTTGGATTTCGTATTGCCTGAATGATACCAGGAAAGATTTTCTCATATCCTTCTTGGATATTTTTTAAACTTGTAGTTGATGAATCTGTAAATTGTAAAACTTTTAAAGTTGAAAATGTGTTGTAAAGCATATCTTTATCACCTTTTATTTCAGGTAGCTTTTGTTCTTCTCTATACTTACGAACTATTGAACATATTTCAACAAACGCCGTTTGTACGGCATCCGAAAAATATCCATCCTCAAATTTATTTTTAGATAGTTCAATTATTCTTGGGTGTGCAAATTGCCAAAAATCGTTTGTACTCAAATAATCATAGCTTCGCAATAGTTGAACAAGTCGTCCTAAAGTGTATACATTGATAAAGTTTGCTCCAAAAAATAAATTAGATTTAATATTTTGTAAATCACTGTACAATTGAGGATTTTTATTTCTAATATCAAAAGCTAATTCATTAATATTCAAACAAATAGATTTAACGAAATTATTATCCCAAGGACCTGTATAATTATTATTTATATTTGCTACTAAAATATTCGCTGCACTTTTTATATTTATTATTACTCGATTTATGCTTGTCATTTACTACCTACATATTACTTTTTTAAATTTAATTGATAATTTAATATACGACAATTATAGCAGAAAAATCTTTAACATAATTTTAGAAAACAAATTTTTCATTTTCCTTATTATCAATTTAAATAATTAATTTTTACGATTCATCCATTAATGCATACAATATAAAATAACAATATTTTATTACTTCGTGATTTTCTTCTTCAGGTTCTAAATTACCATGAATTAGTAAACATCTAATTTGATATAGAATTTCAATTAATCCAGCACATAATATATTTAAGTCGTCTAAAACATATTTTTCATCTAGTTGAATTTTATTTCTATCACCTTTTTCTTTTAAAAGATTTATGTATGCTGAATTGTCATCTTTACGAGCATAATCAATTAGTGCTGTTTCGAATTTTATAACTTGTTTATATTTACTTTGATCAGGGTTTCTTAAATCAACTCGATTTAAAGAGTAAATTAAAGATTCTAGATCTGATTTAAATCTGATATTTTCTTTTATTTTGTCTTCTGACATTAAATTTTTAAAATTTCCCAAAATTTTGTTACGAGCAGAAGTATCTGTCTTTAGAGTATTAATAAAATTTCTATCATTTTTAGGTTCTATTTCACAATAATGAGAACGAAACCAAGAATTAAAGCCAAGCCACAATGATACAAAGGGAGAAAAATAATCTATATTTGCTTTTTGCATCCATTCTTTTTTGTATTCTGGCATTATAATTCAACTCCTATTTTTTGCAATTCTTGATTAATCCAATTTGTTGCAATATCTTCATCTTGCTCTATTGCAATTTCGACCCCTCTTTTTGCTATTTCTAAAAGTTGTTTGGATTGACGTTTTAATTTATACATTTCTTGTATATTTTCTTTAATTTGAATTTGTACATTATCATTTATTCTTGGCAAGATTATACTTTCAAACTCATCTTTGTTTATTGCAGTTAAAATAGTTCCACTACAGCCTCTTTTTAACTGCATTTGTATAAATTCAGATTTCATTAAACAAAATAATGTTTCTGAATTAATAGAATTTGAAGTTATAACATAAAAACCTGTTGAACAAAGAGAGTTATTATTGTCACTGGTTATTAATGCAACACTATCTAATGAACCCTCAATAGAGGAAACTAGCACATCACCAGTTGAAACAATTCGTCTAGCTCTAGTTGGTAAATTTTCACCGAAATCTAATGTACAATCATTAATTTCTCCACTTTTTGCAATATTAGCTAATTCAATATATTTATATTCTTCTTTAGATTTTGGTATAAAATTAACATCTTTTATTTTTGCTATATTTTTTAATTTAGCATATCCATTAAAATAATTTTTTATTGATTTAATAGTTTCATCATATTTAGGCTGGAAATATTCTGCATCAAAGCGATTTGCGTCTTTAACATCAGAATAATTTTTAATTGAAAACGTAAGTTCTTTATATAATTTAATATCTTCAAGACGCAATTCTTTTGCCAATATTACATTTGAACTATCTAAATAATTTTTTGCCATTTTTTCATATTTATTGCTTTTTTCTATAATTGTTTCTATGTTATTTTGAAAATAAATACTAAGTATTGGCACTTGTAAAGTAGCAATGTCTTCCAAATGTAAATCAGGCTGGCTTATCCCCTTATTAAATCTTAGTAATTGAAGTTGTCCATATTTTGAATTTATAAATGTAGATAAATAGTATGAATTAATATTTGTTATTTTTAAAAGTGCTACACTTACAAAAAGACTAAATTCAAAAATATCTTTTGGTATCACAGTTGCATAACGTGGACCTACTCCTACTTTTCTCAGCAAAATATCTCCAGCAACTGGTGCACATCTTTTATATAATATTTGATGTTCTTCTTTGGATATAAATTGAAATCCACAATTAATATCTAAGAAATTTTCTTTTACGTTAATAGCGGACAAAAAGGGAGTACCCAATGATTTGTATGACGGAGTAAAATGTGTTCCATCTGTAATTTTTATAGCCAATTCCGATAATGCTTTAGGATTTTTCTTTTTTAATAATTTATCCATTTCTTTATATAAAGGTTGATAAAATTCAGCATCTATTCTTGAATCGAATCTTGCTTTTATATTTGATAATTGTTCAATAGTAAATCTCATTACTCTTCACTCCAGAAAGAAAGTTTTTCAGATTTTGCAAAATCAATAAATGCTTCTGCTATACCATCTGGCAAGTCTCCATTGTGATTGTGAAGGTCATGTTCCAGCACAAAATGTCCATGCTTATCAAGCTTTAACCGACCATTTTCATCTTTTGTATAAATATATTCTCCAGAGTTATCTTTCCCGCTTTTTTCAGATACTGCAAAAAAGATAGGATAGTCTTCTACTTTTGGACAATAGTATTTAGGTTCACTGTCGTCGTCATTCCATTTTTGTAAAAAAATCACACTTGTTTTTGTTCCTGTGTGAGGTTTGAATGTATTTACATCCAAACCTACTACTGCAAGAATTCTTGCTTTTTGTGCAATATACTCTCTTATATCTTTATCAGATGTATTATTAAATCTTCCCTGTGGTAGTACTATTGCAAGCCTTCCACCAGGTCGTACAAAATCTAAGTTTCTTTCGATAAATAAAATATCTCTACCAACTTTAGATTTCATCTTATTTTTTTCTTCATCTTTAAAAGCTAAATCATATTTTGCAAGAATAGTTTGTTCCTTTATATCACCTGCAAAAGGTGGATTTGCCATCAATATATCAAAATTAAATTCCTTATAAGATTCTTTATCTTTTTGTAGTTTCTTTAATCTTTTTATACCTTCCCCGTATGTATCATACCATTCAAGAGATTCTATCGTATTTTTCCATCTATCATAATCAAGAGTATTTAAATGTAAAACATTTGTATTACCATCTCCTGCAATTAAGTTTAAAGTTCTTGCAACACGAACAGCTTTCTCATCAAAATCAATACCAAAAATCTTTAAAACATTCTCTTTTTCTTCATCTGGAATATCAGCATTTGAGAATAATTTACCAGTAATTTTGAAGATTGTATGAACAGGGAATCCGCAAGACCCAGAGGCGGTATCTATCATATATTCACCTTTTTGCGGATTCAACATTTTTACACACATATCAATTACGTGGCGTGGAGTAAAATATTGCCCTTTTTCACCTTTAGAAGATTTATTAATTAGATATTCAAATGCCTCATCTATGATTTGAAGATTTGAATTAAATAATTTAATATCTTGAATACTAGAAACACAAACTGATAAATGCGATGGAGAAAGGTTTATTTTTGCATCTTCAGTGAAAACACCTTTCCATTTTGTTTTAGCACCATCAAAAAGTTTTTGAATTTTCTTTTTCAGTTCTAAATCGGTTTCGCCTTTATTTCTAAATTCAAGTTGTCTAAATTTTTTATCATTAACTTCTTTTACCAATTCTATGTATTCTTTATATTCTAAATCTGCCAATGATTCACATTCACAATTTCTGTCAACATCATAGGTTATAATTTCTTTATCTTTTTTACTTAAACTTTCATCGTATAACTTTGTAAAAATAAGTTTGAAACACTCTTCAAATACATCTACACCAGCATTTGCAAGAACTTCATCTTCCATATTTTCAATAATTTGTCTTAAAGATTTTCCTTCTTTTAGAATTTTATCTTTTATAATTAAGTCTTTTAATGTAAAAGGTTCGTCTAAAATATCTTTTAACGATTGGCTTTCTGTTGGAATATTTGGAATTTCTTCAAAATAATTAGGGTCTTTTCTATTAAAAAATGTTATTTGAGTTCCATTAGTCCATACAGACATTGTTGCACCAGTTGCATTACAATAACTTCGTAATTGTTCTTTACCATCTTTTTCTTTTGATTTCTTTAGTTCAATAATTATGTATTCTGTAGTAGGGCGTTCTTTTTCAAAAATTACAATATCTGCTCGCTTTACTTCACGACCGAAATGAATAGCATGTTCTAATTTAATCCTAGATACAGGATATTTGTATTCATTTATTAATCTATCTAAAAATAGTTGCCTTACAGCTTCTTCTGGGGTTAATATTATGTCAGTTTTTCGAACCAAACATTCAACAATAGTTTTTCCCTTATCATTTTTACTTAATTTATCTATTAATCTTTGTTGCTCTTCTTGATTAAACAAACTAAGTCGTTTGATTTCAGCAATAATCTTTTCCATAACTAACCCTCACTATTATATTCAATATTAGCATAAATAATGACTTTGGGAAGTTTGTAAATGCTTCTATAAATTTAAATAGTTAAGTTATTCACTTGAAATTATATACATAATATTGTATACGTTATTTTATAAAATAAGATAATTAGTTAAAAGGAAACGAAATGAGTATATTAGGAATTAATGAAAACGGGGTTGAGCAAACATATAATTTAGATGAGTTTTTAGGTAAGAGGGTTGTTTTATATTTCTATCCTAAGGATAATACTGCGGGTTGCACTCAAGAAGCTTGCGATTTTAGAGACAGTTTTAACAGGCTAATTAATTATGCTGTTGTTATTGGCGTTAGTCCTGACAGCATTAAGAGTCATTTAAAGTTTAGAGAAAAACAAAGTTTGAATTTTATTCTGTTATCTGACACTGAGCATACCTTAGCTGAAAAATTTGCCGTTTGGAAAGAAAAATCTATGTATGGCAAAAAATATATGGGCATTGAACGCTCTACTTTTATTTTGGACGAAAATGGCAACATTCAAAAAGAATGGCGAAAAGTAAAAGTTAAAGGTCATGTTGATGAGGTTTTGAGTTTCTTAAAAGAGAATAACTAATATATTTTAGGAAAATTCAATACTTCAAGTTCAACGGGGGTATTATCTGTATTTAGTTTAGTTAACGGAATATTTTTATTTGTTCCGTGGTAGTCGCTTCCGCCCGTTGTGTACAGGTTATATTTTTCAGCGCAGTCTGTAAGGAATTTTATTTCTTCCTTATTATAGCGAGAGTAATAACATTCCAGACCTTGAATATTATATTTAAGCATTTTTTCAAGTTTGGGAATAAAAGCATCGAAAGCAAGATGTTTTTCACCTTCTCCGCCCAAAGGGTGAGCCCAAACTGCTATTCCGCCTGCTTGTTGTATTGTTTCTATTGCTTCTTTACCGTCAAATCTTGTATTGCCTGTTTTACATCCGTTTAAATATTTTTCCATTGCGGCAATGTTATTTTCGGCAAGCCCTCTTTTAACCAAAATATTTGCCAAATGTGTTTTTACTACGCTCTTTCTTGAATACAGCCAATCCAGTTCTTCTTTTGTAAATTCAAAATCCCAAGTATCTTTTAGGTAGTGAATTCGGGTTTCAAGTTTCTTACGTCTTAAAATTTTACCTTTTTCAATCAGAGCTTTTAGTTTGGGGTTTTCAATATCTATGCCGTAGCCTAAAATATGGCATTTTATATCTTCTAAAAGACAGGTTAGCTCTATGCCTTTTATAAATCCTTTTTCAAATTTTTCAGACATTAGTTTACAGCCTTCCACTGTGTCGTGGTCTGTTAGTGCAAAAATTTCTATTTCGGCTTTTTTTATTTTCTCTGCTAATTCGTCTACTGTGTCGCTACCGTCTGAACAGTTGCTATGTATATGTAAATCAAACTTTGTCATTTCCTTTTGCCTTATTATTTAGTTTGAATAAGTCCAACCTTCATCATTATGATAAACCATTAATTTACTCATTCCGCCATCAATTACGATGTTTTCACCTGTTATAAATTTTGATTTGTTTGAACATAAGAACAAAACAGCGTTTGCAATATCAACAGGCTCGCCTATGCAATTAGACGGGTGCTGTGTAATATCTGAGGGCGAAAAATTATAGCCTATTGTATCAATCCACCCCGGAGAAATTGAGTTGACTCTTGCTTTTCCTTTCAAGGTTACTGCCATTGCATGAGTTAATGAAATTATTCCGCCTTTTGCTGCTGAATAGCTTTCCCAATCTGCTTGCGATTGAAATGCCCTTGTTGAGGAAATATTTATAATTACTGCATTATCGTTTAGGTTATTTAAAAATAGCTTCACTAGGGCAAATGGCGCAAACAGGCTTAGTTTCTGCACGTATAGAAAATCATCTAAATCGCAAGAAAGAAGTCCGCCTTTTGATAATCCTGCGTTGTTTATAATAAAATCAACATTTTTGTATTTTTCTATGACTTTTTGAGTGAAATCAATTATTACATCTTTTTCTGTTATATCGCCTTTATAGAAAAAATCGCAGGGGATATCGGGCTCTTTTTTATCTATAATTACAACTTTTGCATTCGCTTTATTAAATTCTTCACAGATGGATTTTCCTATCCCAGAAGCTCCGCCTGTTACTATAATTACTTTATTTTCAAACTCTTTCATATCAAAATTTTAGCATAAAATATTTTTTCAATCCTGCCTTAGAATTGCAGGAAAAACTTTTATTCTTTATAATCGTTATAATAAGTATGAAAGGTGTTGTATGAAAAATCTTTTTACTTTGTTTGTTTTATTATTTTTCACAGGTTGCGCTTTTGCAGTTAATTCTTATGATAGTTACGGGCGCAAGACAGGTTCTTATAAAGAAACATCATCAGGTTATAATTCTTACGATAAATATGGCTCTAAAACAGGGTCTTACAAAAAAACTTCATCGGGGTATAACGCTTACGACGAATATGGCAGAAAAACAGGCAGTTTTAAAAAAACATCGACCGGTTATAATTCTTATGATGAGTATGGCCGTAAAATAGGTAGTTACAAAACAAATTCAAACGGTGTAACAACTAAGTACGATGAATATGGACGTAAAACAGGCTCTTTTAAAAAAGATTCTTCAGGCAGAATTACTGAATACGACAAATATGGAAGGAAAGTCGGCAGCTATAAATAGTTAATTATTTATTAATAATGTGTTTTATAATAAAATAGCTATAGTTTGGTTTTGGTTATGGAGAGCGGTTTATAAATGAAACATTTGGTTGTTATTCCGACTTATAATGAAATAGAAAATATTGAGGATATGATAAATGAATTGTTTGGTTTGTATCCTGAAATTAGTATTTTAGTTGTGGATGATTCATCTCCTGACGGAACTGGTCAAAAAGTTAAACAATTAATGGAAAATAATCCTAATTTATTTATACTTGAGCAAAGCGAAAAATCAGGATTGGCAAATGCATATATAAACGGTTTTAAGTGGGGACTTTCTAAAGGTTTTGATTTATTTACCTCTATTGATGCAGATTTTTCTCATAAACCGATATATATTAAAGACGCTGTTAAACTAATAGAATCGGGTGTCGATATTGCTTGCGGTTCTCGCTATGCAAAAGATGGAAATACAACCGAAAAACATTGGTTTAGAAATTTTATTTCTATTGGCGGTAATATTTATGCCGATTTTATTTTGGGGGATAACATAAAAGATTGGACTGAAGGATTTAATACATACACTAAAGATGCTTTATATAAAATAAATTTGGATTCTATTAAAGTAAAAGGTTATATTTTTCAAGCCGAAATGAAATATAAAGCTGTAAAAGCAGGGTGTATTGTAAAAGAGTTTCCTATACTTTTTGAAGAAAGAAAAAAAGGAAAGTCTAAAATGAGTTCGCATATAATAATAGAGGCTCTTATCTCTGTATTAAGAATTAAATTAGGCAAATAAGTTTCTTACCTTTTCTGCAATATATTCTAACTCTTCATCTGTAAGGTTTAAGCCTGTTGGAATATAAAAGCCTTTATCATATAAAAATTCAGAGACGGGTCTTTTTATATTATCTAAAATTCCAAGTTCGTTAAAAACAGGCTGTTTGTGCATTGGGTAGAAAAATGGTCTTGTTTCTATATTCTCTTTCGCAAGTTTTTCTATTGCTTCCTTTGCTGTTAATTTTAATTCTTTATTTATAACTACGCCAAAAATCCAATAATGATTTTGCGCATAATTTGTTTTCTCTACAGAAAGTTCTGCAGGAATTTCTTTTAATAAATTATGATATTTTTTTCCTATATATTTTTTCTTTTCAATAGTTTTATCTAATTTTTCAAATTGAGCATAGGCTACTGCTGCTTGTAAATTTGACATTCTACAATTCCAACCGAGGTCTGTATGTATAAATTTATCTTTTGTAAAACATAAATTTTTATAATAATTGATTTTATCTATTAATTCTTTATCTGAAGTAAGAACGATACCTCCTTCACCACAAGCAATGTGTTTATTTGTAAAAAATGAAAAAGTAGCAACATATCCAAAACTTCCGCACTTTCTGCCTTTATATTCTTGACCATGAGCTTGTGCTGCATCTTCTATTATTTTTAAATTATGCTTTTGGGCTATCTTTATAATCTCTTCAACATCAGATGGAAGTCCATATATATGTACAATTACTATTGCTTTTGTTTTATTTGTGATTAGTTCTTCTATTTTTGATGTGTCAACATTCCAAGTATTTATTTCTGCATCTGCAAAAACAGGTTTTAATTTGTTATATATACAGCTTTGTGCTGCCGAAATAATGTTAAAAGAGGGTATGATAACTTCTGAAAAATCTTCCCATTTATAAACATCTTTCATCGCTCTTATCGCAACATCTAAGGCTGCAGATCCATTTGTAACACAACTTCCGTATTCTTGGTTGCAGAATTTAGCAAATTCTTGTTCAAGTCTTTTTACAAAAGGACCGTTTGAGCCAAGCCAACCAGTTTCTATACATTCATTTAAGTATAATTTTTCATTTCCGTTTAAATCCGGTGAAAAAACAGGAATAAATTTATTCATTTATAACTACCTTGTCATCTGATATTTCTGGGAATCGAACTTTGTCATTAACTCCAAGATATGGTCCTTGTTTTACTTCTATCATACTTACATCTTCCAAACATTTTAAACCATGCCCGCCGTGTGGAAGAAAAACAATATCTCCTGCTTCTAAAATTGTACTTTCTATGTATTCCTTATCTTGAAAGTATAAGTCTAATCTTAGCTTGCCTTTTTTTATAATTAATACCTCTTGAGTATCATATACCGTTCGCTTGACTCTATTATGAACATGGGCTTTTATTATTGTATCTTTAGGATGACTCATATATGCAATCTGCTGAGCAGAATCGTCTTCTGTGAAAAATTTTATGCCTTCATTATGGTAATTATTTTTTATAACTAAGGCTATTTGTTCTTCTTTGTGATAAAAAGTTTTAATCATATTAATTATTATCTTATTTTATATTTACCTAATTATTATATAATATATTGTATGATTAAAAAATATTCTTGAAGTGGATTACTAATTTTGAAGATATTATTTATTGTTCCTAATTTCGATACTTATGTTATGGCA
This sequence comes from Candidatus Gastranaerophilales bacterium, assembly GCA_944322895.1. Lineage (GTDB taxonomy): Bacteria > Cyanobacteriota > Vampirovibrionia > Gastranaerophilales > Gastranaerophilaceae > Avigastranaerophilus. The sequence continues at coordinate 51,345 of CALUQL010000001.1, read as the reverse complement.
CCGCCTTTAGGGGTTTTGTATTTATCTTCATATATAAAAAAATATTGCAATGTAGAAACCAAAATTATTGATGCCTTGAGAGACAATTTAAGTGTTAATGATGTTGTTAAAATGGCAAAAGAATATAATCCTGATTTAATTGGAATACACTGTTTAACTGCATTCTATAAACAAACTGTTGATATATCAAGAGCATTGAAGAAAGAAGGTTTTAAAGTAAATATAGGTGGAGTTCATCCAACTTTTCTTCCTTATACTACTTTAAAGGATAGTCGAGCTGATTTTGTAGTTTGCGGTGAAGGTGAAATTCCTTTAAAACGAATATGTGAAAATAACCTTAATCATAAAAATATACAAGGAGTTTATGATTTAGAATCATTAAAAGATGACGAAACGCAAATTAATGGTGAACCAATTCTTAAAGCCGAAACTGTAATGGATTTAGATACAATACCAATGCCTGATTGGGAACAATTGCCTCCAATTACATATCCACATTCCCCTCACGCTGTTATAGCTCGAGGAAATCCAATTGGTATTATTATGACTTCAAGAGGTTGTCCAAGCAGATGTACTTTTTGTTCTTCAAATAATTTCTACAAAGGTATAAGACAACGTTCTGTTTCAAATGTTATCGAAGAAGTTAAATATCAAATAGAACATTTGGGAATAAAAGAACTTCAATTTACTGATGATAATTTAACATTGAAAAGAGATTATATTATTGAACTTTGTAATGCACTGATAGAAAATAATATCAAAGTACCTTGGTCTACACCAAATGGTGTTAGAGCTGATAAGGTTGATAAAGAAGTTTTGGCTTTGATGAAAAAATCAGGTTGCTACCTAATAGATTTTGGTATTGAGTCTGCTGATAATCAAATTCTGAAAAATATTAGGAAAGGTGAGACAATTGAACAAATTGATTTTGCAATAAATCTTGCTCATGAAGCAGGCATGATTACTCAAGGAAATTTCATATTTGGTCTTCCCGGTGAAACAAGAGAAACAATTCAAAAAACAATTAATTATGCTGTAAATAGTAAGCTTGATAGAGCAGGATTCTTTGCTTTGAGACTTCTTCCAGGTTCTGATTTATCAAAAAAATTAAAAGAAAAGTATCAACTAAATTATGAACATTCATTTATATCAAAGCCTGATTGGCTTCCTGATAATTTGACGGAAGAAGATATTTTAAGGACAATACAAAAAGTATACTGGAAATTTTATTTTAGACCCAAACGTTTATGGAATTTACTAAATGATATTCCTGTTTCTCAAACTAGATATATATTAAAGGCAATGATAAATTATCATTTGTTTAAGTTGTGGTAATTATTTGCAAGAATATCCTCTGTCAAAGACTTGTTTAGTATAGGGAGGAATTCCTAAATCAATATTATTAATTTTGCAGGTTTCTTTTGCATAGTTTAAAATGTCATAGTAGTTTTTTGGAATTTTGAATGCCCCATCAATAATGTCTCGATAGTCAATGTCTAATACTATGATTTTAACATTTAATTCAATCATTTTATTCATAAACATTTTAAATTCTTCAATATTGTCATTATAGCCATTTACTATTATATATTTTATTATTATTGAATCATTACCGGCTGAAGCTATATATCTTTTTATATTTTCAACAGATTTATCAAATTTATCTACTTGTTTTATTTTTAAATATGTTTCTCTGCAACCGGAGTCAAGTGCAGTACAGAGTTCTCCTTTTTTACATTTTAATAATTCTTCAATAATTGGCATATAAACAATATTGTTTGTCGGAATATAGATTGTTCCTACTCCGCGATTGAGAAATGTATTTATTATTTCTTCGTGATTCTTTAGACAAGAAATATTCCCACCTTGAAAATCAATATAAAGCTTTTCTCTATCAACTAGATCATTATCATATAATTCATTTATAAATTTAAGAACATCAAATAAAACAGGTTTATTTGCATCCTCTTTTATTTTTTCTATTGTTCTATTACCTTGAGTGCAATATATACAAGCACAATTACATTGTGTATAGTGATTTAGTGTTATTTTATTAATGCGAAAATCGTTTGTTTTTTTGTATGTAGTTATATGAACACAATTCTTGCATTCTTCTGGAATTTTACCATCCTTTAATAATTTAATGTATTTCTTTTTTGTTTCAACAAAGTTTTTTATGGAATCTTTTTTGGAGAGTTCTTTTACAAAAGCAGGTCCAATATTAGCACTGCAACAAGGTTCTAATGCATTTCTACACGAAAAATGCAAATGATTATTTAATAACGGGCACATGTATGATTTTTTATTTTTAAATACATCAAAAAAATTCATAAATTACTTTCTTTACTATATTATTATAATTTAAGAAATTTAGTATAATTATTGTATGAAAAAAAGATATTATTGTAAAAGATTAAATGAAACTTTAAACTTTGATGCACTGAAAGTATTCTATTGTTGTGCTACAAGAACTGGTCCTTCTTGTGATATACCTTCTCCAGAAAAAGTTAAAGAAGTATTAAAGAAAAGAAATTCTTTAATCAAAATGTTAGATAAAGGTATTATTCCAACAGAGTGTGAAGGTTGTTTTGATTTAAAAGAACAGAAGAATCCAAAGCCTCTTATTTTTAGTCAATTAGCTAAACCGCCAAAGACAAATTTGATAATTGTAAAACATTTTAAACAATGTGATTGCAGTTGTATTTATTGTTGTGAACAATATCTATCTAATAGGAAAATTGTATTAAAACCTAAAAAGAGTGATTATTATGATTTACTTCCAATTATAAAAGAACTTTATAAGAAGGATTTGATAGATAAACAAGAACTTGATGTTCATTTTCAGGGCGGTAATGTGTCTGTTCTTGATGAATTTGAAAATTTAGTTGATATTTTTATTAAGAATGGTGTTAAGCGTATTGAAATAGCTACAAATGGAATTATGTATTTACCAATTGTCGAAGAAATATGTGATAAGACTTTTGTTGATATAAATATTTCGATAGATTCAGGAAGCAGAGAAACATTTAAAAAAATTAAAATAGTTGATAAATTTGATGATGTTGTTGAAAATTTGAAAAAATATTCTAAACTGCCTATACTTCTTAGATTAAAGTATATTTTGGTTAGAGGTGTAAATGATAATATCGAAGAACTTAGAAAATACATTGATTTAATGAAGGTTATAGGAATTAAGACTTCTGAGTTGATGATAGATCAATGTGACAACGAATTCCTACAAAACGGAGAATTTATAATTCCTAAATATTATTATGATTTGTTCGATTTTTATAAAAATTATTGCAAAGAAAATAATATTGAACCTCATATTTGGGAGTATATAAAAGAAATATTGGATAAAGGTTCATTTTTTAAATAAGTCTTTTAATATATTTGTTAACTTTTTTTTGTTTGGTTTTAATTCTTTCAGATAATCATTAAGAACACAGCATTCTTCCTTGAATATTGGATTTTTTAACATTTTTACTAATTTATTGTATTGTGGATGCGATGTAAGTGAAATATCTAATCTGTTCATAAGTTCGTCAGAATCAATTTGTCTATGATAGTTTATGAAAAATGCTTTTGCGTCTAGTTCTCTTGCTAGTCTTACAAAATCTTTCATTTCTTTATAATTAATTGCTGTTACAACAAAATTTAATTGTAGATTTCTTATAGAACCTTCTTTTTTCAGTTCTGAGAGATATTTTACATTTTTCATTAAGGCTTTAAAATTGCCATTTTCAACAAGTTTATTATATGTTTTTTCCGTTGTTGCGTGCATTGAAATTATAACGGTGTTAAGATGCTTATCTAAACCAATTGCGTCTATATTTTCTTTTGTAAATAAAATTCCATTCGAAATTATGTTGAATTCTATATTTAGATTAATTTTTATAATTTTTTTTACAATTTCAATAGAATGTTTACTTGCAAATAACTCTCCGGCTGAATTTAGTTCAACTACCTCTGCTTTCTGAATAATTGGAGTAAAAATTTTGTCAAAATTTTCTTCTATTCTTTTTTCTTTTTGTCTGTTGTATTCTTCTTCTTCTTTATTTTTTTCATTTCTACAAAAAATGCAGCGTACATTACATCTTCTATCATAACTAAATTCTACTTTCTTTGGATAATCTGCTGTATAATCAGGTTCGAATTCATGTAAAAAAGGATCACAAACTTCTAAATTGCAGTATTTGTAATTATTTTCGATAAATTGTTTTCTAAATTCTTTTGCTTTTTCTCCATTCCAGATTTCATCAAAGGACTTTTCAAAAATATTCCCGAAAGAATAAAAATTTGTCCAATAACAACAGCAACAATATACATCTCCTGTATTTTGTATTTGTATTGTATGGAACGGATGTTTACAAAATTTACTCATATACAAATTTTATTATAAGTAATATATTATGGCAAAATTATGTCCATTCTGTTATTTTTCTTTCAGAAAAATTCCATTCTATAGGTTCATCACCATAACAAGTATTGTGACATTGCTTGCAAAATCTACACAATGGTTTTGGTTTTGATAAAAAGTCATCGATTTCTTCTATGCTTTTTACATCTGCAATTTTTATATAGTCATCTTTTGTAATAGGGATATTTACCTTAAAATAGTTAATAAAAGCATTTATATATGCATGAATATAACAATAGTAAATATTGCCTCTGGCATAAGTCACAATTCCTCGATGTGGACATGTAAAACGTTTCTCTACCCAATTCTGATTTCCTGATAAATCCAATATGTTTTGGCTCCATACAAAGCCATTTCTATTGTCAGGATTATTATATAACGCTTGCTTTGTATTTACATCATAAATTTTGTCTGATTTTACAGGATCATAAAGTATTTCAATACCATATTTCTGCAGAATTCTTTCTATATTTTCAAAATTAATATTGATTGGGTATTTAGTAATTCCAAAAGAAACATTTGATTCCTTAATTGCTTTGAAAAAGTTTTCTTCCATTTTCTCTATCAAAATGCCATTTGTAAGGATTGATTTTTGTGCGTTTGGAAATAATTCTTTGGTTTTGTTAATTATTTTAGTAAGTTCTGGATTTAATAAAGGTTCACCTCCTATAAAAAAAGTGTTATATTCTCGATCTGGAGCAATTTTTTTTAATTTGTTCATATCTTTTACAAATTGTTCATAAGTAACAAATTCTTTTTTTGCAAGTGGTGCATATACATCACAGCCTTTACAATTTAGATTACAATGGGATGATATGGCAATTCCTATACTACATAATTCAATACCTCTTTCCTTTTGCTTATTATAATTAATTTTATTTTTTTTATTTTTTAAATCTACAAAATTACCAAGGCAAAAACCTGCTAATAAACAAGAAAGTCCACATATAAAATCACGTCTTTTCATCTGAATATTCTCCTGTATAAAAGAATATAGTTAGTTAATTGATAAATCAATAATGTAAAATATTTTCGAATAAAATATAATCATGATAAAATTTTCTTAAAAGGAGATGTTAATTGAAGTATATAAGCTGCTCTAATATCCAAAATGGACTTAGGTTTGAGTATAATAGTATTAAGTTATGCTGTTTTATGGGATCTAATACACCGGAACCTTTATTTCTAAAAAAAGATTATTATGGTGAAAAATTAGATTGGAATGAGCTAATTGAAAAAATTAAAATAATTAGAGCAAATCAGAAAAATGGTATAACTGATTCACATTGTGTTGGGTGCTTTGGATTACAAGAACAAGACTGGGATGATAATCAAAAATTTAAATGGATACAAATTGCGCATTGGTCTGAGTGTAATTGTAATTGTTCATATTGTTATAGGCTTCAAAGTGATTTTGTAAAGCCAAAGAAACGCTATAAAATTATGCCAATAATCAAAGAATTAGATAAAATGGGTATGATTGATTATAATGGAGAATTGGCATATTCTGGTGGTGAACCTGCAAGTTTAAGAGAGTTTGATGATATTACAAATTTCTTTATAAAAAAAGGCGAAAAACTTATAATGGTTCATACTAATGCTATAAAACCTGTTAGATCTGTATTAAAAGGTTTGAAAACTGATACTATGTCTGTTACTGTTAGTGTTGATTGCGGTGATAGAGAAAAGTTTAAACAGATTAAACAAGTTGATGCATATAACAAAGTCGTAGATACATTAAAAAAGTATGTTAAAGCACAAGGTTGTAACAAAAAAATGGTCCGTTCAAAATATATAGTTATACCTAATATTAATGATTCAAAAGAAGATATTGATAAATGGCTTGATGAAACAGAAAAAATTGGAATACAGCAAGTTATAATGGACTTTGAAGCGGATTGGTTTGAGCGCAATAAACATAATATCCCTGGCAAAGTAGATGAAATATATCAATATATCATTGATTCCACAAAACAAAGAGGAATAGATATTCAGTTTTATGGTGTTGCAACTCAATATAGAGAAATAAAAGGACTCAATGTTGATGGTTATGGACTTCATCAAGAATAAATCACCAAGAAAATTATTAAATATTATTTTAATTAATATATCTTTTTTAATTATTTTTTTATTTATAATAGAGTTTTTGAGTTACAAAATATTATTAAAACGATACCCTTGTAAAGATTCAAATTTTTGGTTGTATAATTACTGTTGCGATAAAAATGATATAGAAAGACGTTTTCTTGATTCTCATCCATTGAAATTTAAAACGTTTCAAATTTTTTCATCATCGAAAAATATACCTTATAAAAGTATTGTTGTTTTTGGTTGTTCGATGGCATACGGTTATAATCTTAAAGACCATCAAACCATTTCGTATAAATTGTCTGAAAAACTTGGATGCAAAGTATACAATCTAGCTGTTCCTGCTGGTGGATTAAACCAAATATTATATATTTTGCAAAGATTCGATATAACAGAATATATAAAAGAGGAACCTGAATATTTTATATATTTTTATAATCCAGATCATTTGCGAAGAATGTTCATGAAATGTACAACTACAATGAAAGAACCGCAATTTGTTTTTTATGAAAAAAGAAATGGTAAACTATTACTTCAAAAAAATTTGTTAATACAAAATACTTGGTTCTATGCACTTGTACATGATGAAATACGTTTTTGCATAAAAAATAGATTCTCAAAAATTCTAGAAAATAAAGCTAAAGATTATTTTTTATTATATTTATCGACTATTCAATCTAAAATTAAGGAGTTGTATCCTAACTCAAAATTTATTATTGTAAAATTTTCAAGTGATAACTTCGATATTGCTTTAAAGGAAAAATATTCCGTAATTGACATTCCACAAATTACAGGAATTGATGTTATGTTGAATACACCAGAAAATATAGAAAAATACAATATTGATAGTGGTTTTCATCCAAATGAATATTATTGGAATCTTATTTTACCCGTTTTAGTAGATAAACTGAACAAATTTTAATTTGTTTTCTTGAAAAATAAGTTTAATAATTTATTATACAGTGAATTTTGTTTAAGACTTATAAAATAGTCATAACCTTGAACTATCACATCTTTAGCTGTTATAAAATCATTTGAATGTACAAGCTTTACTAATTTGTTATAATCAGGATGATTTTCATTTTGAATATTAATTTTATTATAAAGTTTTTCTAGATCTCTAGAACAATCTAACCCCAGAAATCTTACCTTTGCATCAATTTGTCTACAAAATTTTATAATTTGCGGTATTTCTCTATAATTGATACTTGTAACAGTAAAATGAAGCTCAAAACGTTCTATTTTGCCGCTCTTTTTTAAGGAGGATAAATACATAATATTTTCTATTACTTTTTTATAATTTCCACCTTTAACAATCTTGTTATATATATTTTCACTGTATGCATGTAATGATACCGTCATCATAGAAATCTTATCCGTTAAGTTAAGGTTTTCTATATTCGCTTTTGTACATTGTATGCCATTTGTTATAATTTCAAATTTAATGTTTGGAAATCTTTCTGCTATTTCTTTTATTAAATCTCTTGAAATTTTACTAGCAAATACTTCACCCACTGCATTTGTTTTGACATATTTCGCGTGTTCAAGCCAAGGTGTTAATATTTCGATTAGTTTATCTTCTTTGTCTTTAGGTATTAGATTTGTATTTACTTTATAATTTTCTCCACGACAAAATATACATTTTACATCGCAAAATTCATCTAAGCCTAATAATATTCTTTCAGGGGGAGATGAAATTAACCTTGGTTCATCATCTTTAGTCTCTTGCAAAATTTCCAAATTTTGACATCCCGGACATAATGAAAAATCATTATTATAAAGTTTTCTTCGAAATTCTTTTGCACGTTCTCCATTCCATATTTCATCGAAAGTTTGTTCAAAAATATTTCCGAAAGAATATCCTCTAATCCAACCGCAAGAACAAGGATATACCTCTCCATAAGGCATTATTTCAGCTAAAATATATGGGTTTGGACAATATATGTTCTTATTTTTTGACATTATCTACCATTATCTATATATCTAATACATTCTGTATAGCCACATGTAGTTAAAATTTCTCTATATGAAAGGTTGCACTTATGTTCATGTGCATAATCTACTATGATTTTAATATATTCTTTTACATTTTCAGGACAATATTTATTCTTTTCATACCAATGATGTTCTAATTCTAATTGGATATTCGTTAGTCCTAAATCTTCAACAATTTTTAGCCAAGCAGTTACTTCTTCTAATGTATCGTTGTATCCTGGAATAAAAATATATTTGATTCCAATTAAACTAGCAGCAATTGGATCTAAACCTTTTTTATATTTTTTAATATTGTTTATTACTTTTTTAAAATAATCAACATTTTTTATAAGTTTATATGTTTCTCTTGTTCCAGAATCAAGTGAAATAGTGACTGCAGCTCTCTTTTTTTCAAGTCCTTTTCTTATCCATTTTGAATAGTCAACAGCAGCTGAATTTATCATAATAAAGATATTTGTTTTCTCTAAAAAGAATTTCATCAAATCTGGAAATTCTTTTAGTATTGTTGGTTCTCCACCTGTAATATTAACATTCCCATTATAGCTTAGCATATTCTGTTTTAATGCATCTTGCAGTACTGGCAAGATTTTCCACGGTTTTAGTGAATTTAAAAATTTTTTTTGGTCATGTGTATGACAATAAATGCAATCTAATTGGCAATTCTCCCAGTGATTTATAAGGATATATTTTAATTGCATAGAACCATCCCAATCTTTTACCTGAAGACTAGGACAACCTTCACATATTTTAGGAATATCTCCTTTTGCAAATCTATCTCTATATTCTTGCTTTATTTGTCTTATTTTATCCCAATCAAATAGCTCACCTTTATAATCTTCTATAATTTTTATAGCTTCAAATTTCATACACATTGAATAGCTACATAATACTGCAGCATCTCTTATGAAACACATTCCATTTTCAACAAATTCGCAAGATAAATATCCCATTATTTTTCCTCTTAAATTTTTTATATTTTAATTATAGATTAGAAAATTTATATTTCAAAGATTTAATAAAACTAATAGGTTTTAGGTTTTTCATACAATCATTTATTGTACAAACTCCTGAGTTAAATATTGGGTTTCTTAATACTTTTACAAAATCGTTATATTTTGGATGTTTCTCATCGAAAATATTCAACTTTTTATATATATCTTTGTTTGTCTCTAATTCTAAAAGTTCAAGAAATCCAACTGTTGCACCCAGTTTTTCTGCCATTTCTATATATGGAACCATTTCTTTATAATTATATGCATTAACTACAAAGTTTAATATAAATTTATCCAATTTCCCTGTTTTTTTTAGTTTAGATAAAAATTCAAGATTTTCCATTACTTTTTTGTAATTTCCACCAACAACCAATTTTTCGTAAGTTTTTTGTTTGACAGCATGTAATGATACTGTTATTGATAAGAGTCTATCAATGATACCAAGTTCCTCTAAATTTTCTTTGTCACAAAGTATACCATTTGAAATTAAGGAAAATTTTACTTTTGGAAATCTTTCAGAAATTTTTTTTATTAATTTCCTTGAATGAGGACTTGCAAGTGCTTCACCAACACCAGAAAGTACTACATTTTCTGCGTTTTCCAACATGTCTGTTATTATATTATCCATATTTTCGTTAAAATATGTTAAATCTTGTTTTTGATGACAGCTTCTACAAAATATACATTTAACATTGCAAGTTGCATCATAGCAGAAAATAAATGTTTTCGGTTTTTCAACTATTTCTGCAACAATAACATTATGTGTACAGTCTTTTACACATAAATCTAAATTACAGATATTATAATTTCCGGTTATAAATTGTTTTCTAAATTCTTTAGCTCTTTCTCCATTCCAAATTTTGTCGAAAGACTCTTGATATATATTGCCCAAAGAATAAGAATTACACCACGGCGGACAACAAACATATACATCACCTTGCATACTTATTTGTGCTGATTCAAAAGGGAATGTGCATATACTATCTGTTTTTTGCAATTGTGTTCGCCTCCATTAAAAATATATCATAATTATGTTCATTCTGATATAATAGCTATAGTTTATTATATTGAATTCAAAGGTAAAAATGGAATATAAGTGTTGTAATCATATCTTAGGGAGTATTGATCTTAGTTTTAGTGGTTTTAAGTATTGTAATGAGGTTTGGGAAGGTCCTGAATATATTTCTTATAAAGAAGAAAATGCTTTTGACAAGAATGAAAAACGACGTATTGAGATAATAAACAATATGAAGATTGGTATTATTCCTGAACGTTGCAAATTGTGTCCATTATTAGAACAAAAAGATTGGAAAGAGTTTGACGGAAAAATTCACAAAATAACTATTTTTAATTGGAAACATTGTAATGCTGCTTGTTTTTATTGTTCTGTTCATTCAGATTTTTATGAAGAAGTCAAGAAAAGTGATGATTACGATGCATACCCTATCGTTGAAAAATTAATTGATGAAGAAAGAATAACAGAAGAGACTTTTATTGCATTTATGGGTGGAGAACCTACAATGCTTAAAGAATTTCCTCAAATATTGAAATTACTTTTAGCTAAAAAATGCAGAATTGAGGTTCTATCAAACGGAATAAAATATGAACCAATAATTGGTGAAATGCTTAAGGCTGAAAAGAATAATACTATATGTATATCTATTGATTGCGGGTCAAAAGAGACATATAAAAGAATAAAAAGAGTTGATAAATTTGAAGAAGTTACTCAAACAATAAAACGCTATATAAGTGATACCGGCTTAAATTCAAACAGAATAAAAGTTAAATATATTATTTTTCCAAATGTTAATGACAATAAACAGGAAATAGATTTATTCTTTGATTTATGCAAAAAAATAGGTGTAAAAACTGTTGCAAGAGCAGTTAACCATGTTGAGAGTAAAATGAGTACAACCAAAAATCAAGTGATTGAAGCTTCTGTTATAAAGGCATATAAATACTTTGAAGAACAAGCTAAAAAATATAATTTTGAACTTCAACCTGAGCCTTGGGCTGATGCTATTGTTGAAAATAAAGTTTATAATTGCAGAAAAATATCAATTATAACAAGGTTGAAATCAGAATTTCATTTTTTATTTGGGAAAAAGAACTGAAAACTTTTATTAAAAATTGAGCTTGCTTAGTTTTTCTATTTTTTTATATTTGTTTTGTATTTGAATTCTTTTGAAAAAACTTCTAATTTTCTTGTTTTGATTGTAGGTTATTGTTGAATAACTTGTCTTTATAATTTCTTCAATAATATTATCATCCTCAAAATTTTCTATTATGATCTCAAAATCAAATCCAAGACGAAGGATAAACATTAGTTTTTCTTTTAATTCATTATCTATTCTTTTTGTTATTTTAATAAATGCTTTTCTTTTTGGAGCAAATTTTTCTTTTTGTACTAATTCTTCAAGTTTCTCTTTTATTTCTTTGAGTGAAATGTCATAAATATTGATATATAAATTTGAGTAATACTGATTTGTTTCAATGTCTTTATTTTGTTTATCTATATATAAATCAATATATTTATCTTTGTTTTCATTATAAAATGCAATTTGCTGTTCGTATATTCTAAGCGCTCTATTCATAAAAGCAAGAAAAGAAGTAACTTTTATATTGTATTTTTTAGCAATCATTTCAACATATTTAAGCATTTTTAACGTTCTATTTACGTATTTTTTGTTTTCGCATTGTTCAGAAGATGAAACACTATGTTCCGAATCAAATTGAACTTCAACAAGTCCCAGCTTTTTACAATTATAGAGCCATTCTTCTACTTCATTAGAACTGTCATTATAGTTTGTAAATAAAATAAATTTGGAAATAACAAAGTTTCTTTCTTTTGAATGATTAAGATATGTTTTCATATTTCTAAGAACAACATTATAAAATTTTGTTCCTTTTATTTCTTCAAATGTTTCTTTTGTTCCGGAATCAATACTTGTAACTATTGCTGCATTATCAACTTTTTCTAATGCATTGCATAAACTTTTAGATAGTCTTATCCCAGACGTGGGTACATAAATTTCTGGTACATTATTTTTTGAAAATAAATCTACCAGCCAATCAAATTCTTTCATTAATGTAGGTTCTCCACCAACGAATCTTAATGAACCGTTAAATTTTAATAGTTTTTTCTCTAGTAACTCATTAATAATTGGTTTGATATCAATATCTTGTTCTTTATTATGCCATTCAGGAATTCTTCCTGTTGGACAGTACAAACATCTTGAGTTACATTTCATTATATGACCGGCCGTTAAGTGATTGATGTAATCTTCTTCATCCCAATTTCTTTCTTGCAACTCAAAACAACCTTCGCATTGAGAAGGATATATTCCTTTTTTTGCATTTTCTCTTAATTTCTTTTTTTCTTCGAAAATATATTCCCAATCAAGTTTTTCATTTTTTAAATCAAAATATAAATATAATCTATCTTTAAAATCTAAATTGTCAGTATTACAACAATGCCCGGCGACTAAATGCTGAGTTCCAGGGTCTAAGTAAAAATATATTCCATGTTCTAATAATCTACAACTTTTGTATTTCATATAAAGATGTTATCACTCATTTAATTTTCATTCAAACTTTCTTTAATTTTTGAAAAATCAAGTTTCTCCAATTCTTCTTCAGAAAAGTTACCACCCAGTTCTTTATATTTTTGCATTGCTTCTTTATATGGCAAAAAAGTAACCTTACTCATAACATTAACTTTATAATTATGTTCTACATATATCAAATACCTAGCTCTATCCTTTTCATAAAATAATGTATTCAAGTCACGATTTTCTGCAAGTATACGGGGAAAAATATCCGGAATTATATAAAACGGCAAAGACTTTGGTAATATAATATCCTGACCTTTTTTAATATAAAATAATGAAATTTTATCCACAATATACATTAATGTCTTTGTTGCCTTATAAGAATGCATACAAAGTATTCTTCCAAAATTGCCATTTATATGCATTAAAGAACAAATTATAAAAATACATAAAAAGCCATAACAAATCTTATTATTTATTTTCATTGATAAAATATGAGCAACTAAATACAAAGTTATAAAATATAAACAAATATCAAATGTTGATAATAAACCATTATGCAGAAACCAAAATTTATAATTGGGATTAACTGAAACATAACAATTTTGCGGTAACAATATTGTTGCAAAAAGGAAAATAATAAATCCTATTACAGAATATAGAGCATATTTGACTACTTTATGGTTTTTTATTTTATTTTCTTTTGAGTTTAATATGATTATAATAGATAAAACAAACATTAAAATAAAAACAATATTGTCATAAATAATATATTTAGCAAAAAGAGAAATAAATTCAAAAAATGTATTTTTTGTTATGTTTAAACCAAGTGATAGATTATAACCATTCCATAAATGATAAATACCATATGAAGAATAAACAAAGAACATAAAAACAGACATAAAAGATATTGAAACAAATGCGGGTTTAACTGCTGCGTTTATTTTTTTATATTTAAAAAATAAAAAAAGATTTTCAAATATAACTATTATTAATAAAATAAAAAAAGCAAAATTAACTTCTTCATTTGCAGTTACGATTAACGCTGACAATATAAAAAGAATAAAGTAATCTTTTTTTTGAAAATTATATGGAGTTTCTGCTAAATAAAAGACCTTAAACTTATACCAAAACAAAAAGTAAAAGACAACAGGTACAATATATCCAAAAAACCATTCTAAAGTATCAAAACACCATACAAAATCACATTTAAATAATATCGAAAATATAACAAACCAATTAAAAATATTTACACAAAGCCCAAGAATTTTATTTTGGAAATACTTATTAAGATTACTAATATAAACCAAAGAAATAAAAAATAAAGTTTTTAATATTCCCTCAGAAATAATAGCAAAATTCTGAAAATTAATACCAAAAAGTATTGGTATTATTTTTACAAATAACTGAGATATACAACCTGTAATAAAACGTGAATGAGGAATATAAAATTTTTGAGTAATTATATCATTCATGTCATCATTAACAACAACTGCATATTTTAAACGGGACATTAAAAATAAAAACATCACAGAAATTGTTATAAAATTCAATAAAAATAATAATCTCTTATTTGCTAAAATGCTATTCATATTTAACTCAATACCAATATAATATACAATTATGATATAATATCTGCGAGATAAAATACAGAGGTGTATAAAAATGTATAGATGCAGATATTTGGCTCATGGGCTTTACATTCATTACGATTGTTTTAGACATTGTCATCTTTCTATACATTCTCCAAATGAAAGAAATAATAACTATATAATTCCATATAATGGTCCAAAAGATAAGGTTGATTGGAACAAGGTTTTTGAAATAAAAAATAAACTTGTTAAAGATATGAGAAATGGTGATATACCACCGTTTTGTAGAGGTTGTCATTGGATAGAGGAGTTTGATGAAAATTCTCCCGAACAATTTCAATCTGATTTTGATAATTATATAGATATGATATGGATAGGGCATTCTAATGAATGTAATGCAAATTGTATATATTGTTTTTCATATCAAGAAATTTTAGAGCACAGAACAATAAAAGGTTATGATATATTTCCTCTTTTTAAAGAACTTTTAGACAAAAAAATATATAATTTAAAAAAAGAACCTAATGCCCATGTCTCTTTTGCGATGGGTGAACCTACCATTCTCAAAAAATTTGATGATATTATAAATTTATTTGCTAGATACGGGAATAGACATTTTGCCTTATATACTAATGGTATTAAGACTAGCAAAATGGTTCTTAAAGTTTTAAAAAATGAAAATATTGATATTAGAATAGTTATTTCCTTAGATGCTGGTTCAAGAGAAGTCTTTAAAAAAGTCAAAAAGGTTGATAAATTTAAGGATACCTGTAAAACAATAAAGGAATATGCAAAAGCAGCAATTGAATCAAGGCCAAATGCATTAGGTGTGAAATATATTATTATTCCAAATGTAAATGATACAAAAGAAGAAATTGATAAGTGGTATAATTTATGCACTAAAGAACTTGGTGTTAAATATTTAATCGCTGATATTGAAGAAAAATGGTTTGTAAGACAATCAGGTAAAGTACCTGAGTACGTGAAAGAATTATTAAAATATATAAGAAACAGATGTGAAAAAGATAATATTGCATTTGAATTTTATGATCGGGCATTAGTCTTGAATTTATAGGTTATATAATGGGTAAGAAATATTTTTGTGATGAATTAAATAATGTTTTATCTTGTTTTCATGATCGTATAATGTCTTGCTGTTCAGGTCAGATTGGACCTGTATATTATGAAGCATATAGAGGACAAAAAATAGACTGGGACGAATTTAAGAAAGTAAAAAATGATGCATTTGAACTTTTAACAGAAGAAAATATAGAAAAATCGCCTTGTAAAGGTTGTTTCTTTCTTCGAGAAAGAACTCAGGAAGATAAAATTTCCTCTACTTTTTCTACTTTGAATATAAGCCATTGGACACAATGCAATTGCGGATGTATATATTGTGCAAGAATGCTTGATTCAAAAGGTAAAATTACATATAAACCTGAAAAAAGTGAATATTATGACTTTTTACCTCTGTTAAAACAATTGTATAAAAATGAATTACTTGATAGAAAAAATTTGATGGCTAGTATTCAAGGTGGGGATATATCTGTTCTTAAAGAATTTGAACCAATTGTAAAAGAGTTTTTAAAACAAGGAGTCGGAAGTTTTTACATTTTATCAAATAATATTAAATATCAGCCAATTATAAAAAAATTGTTAGATGGAAATATATGTACATATACCACTGCTTTAGATTGTGCTACCCCCGAAATTTATTACAAACTGAAAAGAGTTGATAAATTTAAGGATTCTGTAGAAAATTTGAAAAAGTACGTTAAAAGTAAGCATCCTGAAGGAGTTGTTGTTAAGTATATTGTTATTGAACATTTTAACGATAATATTGAAGAAGTAACAAAATTTGTAAACTTAATGTCCTTAATTGGAGTTAGAAATATTGAATTTATGATAGACAATAAATATGTTATGTTTACTAATTTAGACGAAAAACCATTGCCAAAACATTATGGTGAATTATATCTTTGTTTCAAAAATTTATGTAATGAAAAGGGGCTTAATCTTAGATTGTGGAGCAAAACACAATATATTGTTGACAACTACGCATTAAAACAATAAAACTTAATAGAGAAAAGCGAATATAAAACACAATTATATTAGATTTTGTATTTATTTTGTTTCTTCAATTAAATCACGTTTAATCATTTCTTCTATTATGTCATCAATAGTGTAATATGGTTTCCATCCTAGAATTCTTTCTGCTTTTGAGTAATCACCAAGCGGATTCAGTTTTTCATTTTTACGTGTAAATTGTGAATCGATATCAATTATTAAATTCCCTGATTGAGCGTCATACGCTTTCTCATTTTCTCCTTCACCTTTAAATTCAAGATTGATATCTAATTTTGCAAATACTTTTGAGCAAAATTCTTTTAAACTTGTTGTAATTCCTGTAGCAAAAACGTAATCATCAGGTTTTTCTTGTTGCATTGCAAGATACATTCCTCTAACAAAATCCTTTGCGTGTCCCCAATCACGTCGAACTTCAAGGTTCCCAAGAGATAATTTATCCTGTTTCCCGAGTTTTATACGGACTGCTGCTTTTGTAATTTTCCTTGTTACAAACTTATCAGGTCTTCTTTCTGATTCATGTGCAAAGGCGATGCCGTTCACGATAAACATACCTTGTTCTCTATAACTTTTTGTAAGCATATACGCATATGCTTTAGCACAAGCGTATGGATTTATTGGTTTGATTTGTGATTGTTCATTTAAAATGCTATCTTCTATATTTCCAAAAATATCTGAAGTAAGGGCTTGATAAATTTTTACTTTATTTTGTATTTTTAAATTATTAACAACATTAATTAATCTTAAAACACCTAATGCATTGACGTTTGCTGTATATTCAGAAAAACAGGAAGACAATCCAACGTGAGATTGTGCTGCAAGATTATAAATTTCATTTGGAGTAGACAACTGAACTGCTCTATATAAACTGCTTTCATCTGTTATATCTCCATAGATAATATGGAAGTTAGGATTATTAACAACATTTTTTAGTCTTGAAAAAGAATCAAGTGAAGACATCCTAACAAAACCGTATACTTCATATCCTTTTTCTAACAAGAACTCAGAAAGATAGCTTCCGTCTTGCCCCGTTACTCCTGTAATTAAAGCTTTTTTCATACCAATACTTTCACCTTACAAATCTAACATAAAACATAAAAATAAAAAAATCAAGAATAAAAGAAGATTTATGATATTATAGGAAGTGAAAAATAAAATCATTATAAAATAATTTATATAAAAGAGAAAATAAAATGTCTGAAAAATATTGTTATAATCTAAAACACGGGCTTAGTTTTCATCAAAAAAATATAAGATTTTGTACCACATTACAATTAGGGGAAATTATTTCTTTCTATGAAGAACAACCAAAAGATTTAGCATTAAAAATATTATCAACAAGAAAAAAAATAATTGATAACTTGAAAGAAGGTATTTTACCTGCTGGCTGTGAAAATTGTATATATAAAGTGGGAAAATATGATGAACAAGAGAAAATAAAGCGTATAGACCTATATTACTGGTATCATTGTAATTGTGGATGTTATTATTGTTCATATAGAGATGAAACTAAGGGAGAGTTCTCTGATAAAATTAAGGAAGGCAATCCAGTTATATATAAGACAATAAAAGAGCTATATAAGCTAAATGAAATTGACAGAAATAATTTATTTGTTAATTTTGGTGGTGGTGAACTTGGTGTTTTAAAAGAATTTCCTAAACTAATAAATCTATTTCTTAAAAATAATGTAGAGAACATTTGGTGTGAAACTTCAGGCATTAGGTTTTCTAACGAATTGGCAAAAGCTTTAAGGAATGGAAAAGCAGGATTGTCTATTGCAATATGTAGTGGCTGTCCTGAAACATACAAGAAAATAAAAAAGAGAGATAAATACAAGCAAGTTCTAAATAATTTAAAAAAATATGTCATTGCTGCAGGTAAATGTAAGAACAATCAAAATAATATATCAAGGGTTATTTCTAAGTATATAATATTAGAGGGGTTTAATAACAATAAAGAAGAAATTGATAAATGGCTCAATGATTCAGTAAATATCGGTATAAAACAAGTTGAAATAAGTATGGAGTTTTGTTGGGGAATTCATACCAAAAAAGGTAAAAAAGTCGAAAATTATAATTATGAATTATTTTCTTATACAGAGGAAAAGTGTAAACTACTTGGTCTAAATCTGAAAAAGAATGAAACATCTCTTGCAATAATGAATGAAGGGATATATTAGGCTATGTTTTTCTTTTCTAAAAAAAAGAAATTAAAATATTTAATTATAGGTGCAGGTTCTACGGGTGCAACATTTGCATGCTTTTTAAATTCGGCAAAGAAAGACGTAACTTTAATATCTAAATATCAAGACATTATAGAATATGCAAGAAAAAGAAAAGGTGTAAAGCTTATTTCTACTGTCAAAGGAGAAAAAACATACAACATAAAAATAAGGACTGAAAAAGAATATAACGAAAAAGCAGATGTTATAATACTTTGTGTAAGAACCCCTGATATTCTCTCAACACAGGCAATTATAAATAAAGCTTCACACAAAAATACAATAATAACCTCAATAGCCAATGGATTTGGGATAGGATATGCTCTTCATAAAAAGTTTCCTAAAAATTTAATTTTGGATTCAAACTTTGTAGGAAAATGTAGGTGGTACGATAGAAACAATGTTGAATATTTACAGCAAAGAGAATATTGCGAATTTAATTTTTCGGATAAATATAATCAAATAGATAAAAATATTCTAGAACAAATAAAAGAAGACTTTACACAAGCTGGTATGAATACAACCCTTATGAGCGAGAAACAGTTCTCAAAAATCGCTTTTGAACGACTTATTACTCGTTCTCCTTTTGAGGCCACTTGTATTTACTATAATATTTGTGCGCATGACTTCAGAGATGAAAAAGAAGAAACATTCAAAAAGTTATGCGAAGAACTATTAATATTAGCAAAAGCTATGAATATAGAAATTAGTGAAGATTTCCTAAACGAATATTATTCAAATTTTGAAAAGTATAAAGAAAGAGATGATGCAAATGTATATTCATCTATATTAAACGATATAAAAATCGGGCAAAATTCTGAAATAGATTTTTTGTTTTTTATAGTAGAAGAACTTGCAAAAGAATATAATATAAAATTACCTCTTTATTTTAAAATAGCTGAGAAATTCAAAAGTTATAAAACAATTAATAATTT
This sequence comes from Candidatus Gastranaerophilales bacterium, assembly GCA_944322895.1. Taxonomy (GTDB): domain Bacteria; phylum Cyanobacteriota; class Vampirovibrionia; order Gastranaerophilales; family Gastranaerophilaceae; genus Avigastranaerophilus. The sequence continues at coordinate 31,465 of CALUQL010000001.1, read as the reverse complement.
TCTAAGATAATAGTTAAATATGAATACTTTAATTATTATTAGAATAGCTTGTTGCAAACATACAATTCGCACATAAATCATATTTCAGGCTATTTTCTTTTGATTTGTTAATAAAAAATTCATTTAGTTTATTTATTTTATTCATTAATTCTTTTGTATATCCGTTTTCAATTACTCTATCATCTAAATTTATTTCTAACTTTTTTAGACCAATTTCTTTTGACTTTAATATCCATTTTTCAATTTCTTCTTCAGTATCATTTATTCCTGGGACTATTACATATTTAGATACAATTTGTAATTTATTTTCAGCAATATCTATATAATTTTTTAAGTTTTTATATACAATGTCGTAACTATCTACTCCCTTAATTTGTCTATGAATTTCTTTTGTGCCTGCATCAATAGATACAGTCAATTCAATAACACCTGATTTCAAGCCTCTGGATATTTGATTAGAAAATTTAATAAGATTAGAATAAATTTTTATATTTTTAGTGCCAAAATCTAATAGCAATTGTAATGCTTCTTCAAAATATTGATATACAGTTGGCTCTCCACCTGCAAAACCTATAGCTGTATCACTCGTTATTAATTTTTTCTTAATGAACATTTTTATTATAGGGATAATATTATATGAATCTGCAACTCCATATGTAGACAAGACAGTTCCATCTTCCTGAACAACAGAAGTTCGCCAAGAATTACAATATATACACTTGGAATTGCACAAGCAATAATCCGAGAATTGAATAAAATCTATTTTAGAAGAAGTATAAAAATTAGATTCTTTTATTAGATGGCAACCAATGCATTCATCTGGGAATATTCCCTTTGTAGATTTTTTCCATATAGAATCCATTTTTTTTAATAAATCTTTTATATCAATATTTCCATCAAAGTTCTTGTAAATTATAGGATATTTCCTTTGTTGTGAAGGATTTCCATTGGAACAAAAAGCTACATTTCTTCCAAAAAAGAACAGCTGTTTATATCCTAATTGGCAATTTATACTTTTTTTAAAATTTTGTCTTTTTCTGAAAAGTTCAAACATTTGTTAGTTATTCAATTTTCTATTGTTTTAATTTTGTAAAATAAGGTTTATATATATTAATATAATCATATTTATTATTGCAAACAACTAAACAAAATTCAAATCTTAAATAATACGTAATCCAATATATAAACATTTGAAAAACAAAAAAAAATATTGTAAAATCTATCTATGTTTACCTTTTTTAAAAAAATTTTAAACAATAAAAATAAAGACTCTATATACTACGCGTTGGATGGCGAAGTAGAAAGGAAGTTGGGAAACTATAAAAAGTCAATTAAACTTTTTGACATTGCTATAAATATAGATGGAAGCAATGATATGTATTATATCTCCAGAGCAATAGCTTATAAAGAACTAAGAAAATATAAAGAAGCTCTTAATGATGTAAACAAAGCACTTGAAATAAATCCAAATATAGAAAAAGCTATTTTTTTAAAGAATGAATTAGTTAATTTGTTAAAGTAATTCTCTTTTATGAAATGGAATTTAGATATTCTTCACATTGAGACTCATACGAAATTAAAAGTCCTGATTTTTTAATATATAGCACTGTTTCCTTAATTGAATCAGATGGTTTATTGTTTTTATTTTTATAAAACCACAAATATTCAACAGCCAGTTCTATGTTCTTGCATCCAACTCTTTTGCATTTATCAATAAAGAACTTTACTTCTGTCAAGTTATCATTAATCCCAGGAATAATTATATATTTAATTAGTACTAATGAATTATTATTCTTTGATGAATCTTGAATATATTGTTTAATATTTTTCCAAGTTTGTCTATATGCTTTAACTCTTTTTATTTGTTCAAAAGTATTTTTTTGTCCTGAATCTACAGAAATTTTTAAAACACAAGAACTAGCATTTAAAACTCTTTTAATTGAATTAGAGTAAAACATTCCAGAACTTAAAATTTCAAGTTTACAATTAAGGAATGCTGCCATATACAATATATATTCTAGTTCTCCTTTTGGGTATTCAGTACATTCCCCACCTGCAATAGTTATAATACAACCTTCTTGAATAATATTTTTACTATATAAATCATATAGAACCGGTACAATATCATATGTTTGACGAGTATTTAACTCCTGTTTTGATTGATTGCTTGTTGTAACTAAAGAACAATATATACAATTACAAGAACATTTTGTTCTATTTGTAATTATTATTCTATTTATAAGATATGACTCATCCCACTCTTTTTCTTGTATTTTGTAACAACCAGTGCAACTTGTAGGAATTTTTCCTGATTTAAATTCGTTAATATAATGATCACGTTTAGATAAATATTCTTCAATTGAAAATTCTTTTCCATTAAAATCAGATAGGAAATGTGTCTGGTAATTATGAACTGGCGAACAACAACAAGGAATAACAGAAGACTGTGCAAACACTATTTCATTTAAAAGATAATCACAACACTTAAATTTCATTAATCTCCAATCTGTCCAATTTGATACTTATTTTTTACAAAGTCCCACAACCAATCCTTTTCAACGCCTTCAAAATCAATTTTAATTTCATTATCGTTATATAATTTGTCAAAGAAATAATTTATAATTTTTGATACGGATTCTTGAGTGTCCTTTTTATATTTATTTTGAGCAATCCAAGCGTGTTCAACATCAATTCGAACATACTTACATTCAGCTTGTTTGCATTTTTTTATAAATGCATCAACCTCTGTAATTGTATCATTAATGCCTGGAATAATTATATATTTTAATTCAACTCTGCTATTAGTGCCTTTATACTTTTGTGTTACAGAAATATATCTTTCTATATTTCTCCAAACTTTATCGTATGCATCTACTCTTTTAATTTTATAAAAGACATCCTTTGTTCCTGCATCAACTGATATTTTAAGGACTGAATTATTTATTTTTAATATACTTGCAATCTCATTAGAATAATTAACGCCTGAACTAAGTAGTAAGAGAGAACAATCATTACTTATAGAATAGTATAATAACCATGCAAGTTCAATTTTGGGATACTCACTGCACTCGCCACCACAAATTAAAAAACGGCATCCTTTTTCTATAAGATTACAATTTCTTAGTTCTAATAAAATTGGCTTTATATCGTATATTTTTTTAGCATTTATAATTTCTTTTCTTTTTTTATCATCTCCAGTAGATGGTTCACAATATATACAACTAAAAGAACAGTATGTTCTATGTGAAATAATAAGATTATTTAGTTTAAATGAATCATTATCAGAAGTGATATTTGAGTATAAAGTACAACCATTGTAACAAGGTGGCTTTTCACCATTTTTAAACATTTCTATATATTTTTTTCTTATTAATAAATATTTTTCTATTCCACCTAAATCACCTTCGTATATGTCGGAGAAAAGATTGTTTTTTTCTATGGAAAAAGAACAGCAAGGTCTGACCTTATCATTATAAAATGCTATTTGATGTAATAAAAACTCACAACAATTATACTTCATTTTTCCTCAATTATATATTTAAAATATAAAATTTTATTGTATTTAATAATCTCTTTTTTAAGCTAACTTTTTTTAATTTGTAAAGTTCCTTATTAATATTAGCATTATTTGAGTTTTTTATTTTATTTGAATTAATAATGCTAATAAAAGAATTGTAATCTGGGTGATTTGAAGATAAAACATTATATTTTTCGTAATTTTTTAGAAAAGCAGTAGAAGAATCATTTTTACTTAACATAATAAAATCAACAATTGCCCCCAAAGATTCGGCTCTGTATATATAACTAGGTATTTCTTTATAATTTGTAGAACAAATTACGAAGTTAAGTCTAAAATCGTGAATTCTTTTACTTCTTTTTAGATCTGATATATAATCTAAGTTTGCTAATACACTGTTTAAATTGCCATTTCTTACAAGTTTGTTGTATGTTCTTTTATTCATAGACGGTAAAGAAAACTTTATAGACTCAATTTTATCTTCAATCCCTAGATCCTGAATATTTTCTTTTGTAGCATAAATTCCATTAGAGACAATTTCGAATTTTATATCAGGATATCTTTTAACTATGTTTTTTACAAAATTCTTTGAATGTTCACTTACAAAAAGTTCACCAGTCATGTTTAATCTAATAAACTTAGCATTTTGAAATAAGGGAATAAGTTTTGTTTCTTCAATATATTTCCATTTTTCACACTCATCTTTTGACATTTTTTTTATTTCATCGTTGCAGAAGACACAACGTGCAGTGCAAGTATAGTCATAACAAAGGCTTATTTCTGTAGGAAAATCTAAAATAGGGGTGTGATTTATATTCTCATTATAACTTTTTAAACAAATTTTTGTATTGCAGTATTTATAACTACCATCCAAGATGCTATTTCTTAATTCTTGAGCTGCATTACCATTCCAAATTTCATCAATTGATTGTTCAAAAATATTACCCAAGCAATATGCATTATTCCACCAACGACAGCAACAGTAACAATTACCATCAACATCTATTTCAAATTCTTCAAACGGCTTTGAACAGTAAACCATTATATTCTTTCTATTTTTATTTGTAATTTTATTTATAAAAAGATTATACATTTCACACATTATAAATACAAATAAGATTACAACTATTAAATTTTTAAGAATATTTTATGTATAAGAATAATCTTTATACTATAGTCAAAACTTATTAAAATTATTTTGATAATTGCTCTTCAAACCAATCGTGTGCATCTCCAAAAAATACCCCTTTTTGTTTTAAAGATGCAAAATACTTTATTGTTGCTTTTAAATTATCTGATATTGGCTTGTCTTTATTTTCCCCATACCAATCATATTCAATTGCAATTTCAATATGTTTACAACCAATTTTAAAACATTTTTCAATAAAGGCTTTAGCTTCTTTTATATTGTCATTTATTCCAGGAATGATGATATATTTAATTTGTACACGTCCTTTAGGATTATTTTTAGTTGCATCAACATATTTTTTCAAATTTTTCCAAACTGTGTCAAAAGCTTTAACTCTTTTGATTTTTTCAAATGTTTCTTTTGTTCCTGCATCAACAGAAACTTTTAACTCAGAACTTGCCACAGATATAGTCTGTGCAACGTGTTCATTGTAAATAATCGCATTTGTGAGAATTACAATATGAGCCTCTGTAATGAGTCCAACATATGCCAAATATTCTAGTTCTCCATTTTCTATTTCAGTTGGCTCTCCACCACCTATAATGTATATACAATCCTTTAAAATTAAATTTTCATCATATAATGCTTTTATTACTGGTCTTACATCATAGCATTCTTGCGTATTTAGCATCTTTTTAACATCAGGATTTCCTTTTGATTGAACACAATAAAAACAATCACAGCTACATTTTGTTCTGGATGAAATAGATATAAATTTGAAACCAATTTGTTCATCCCAATCTTTTTCTTCTACATAAGAACAATTTTGGCAAGGAGTAGGAATATTACCACTCTTAAACATTTCTAAGTAATAAGAACGTCTTTTCTTATAATCTTCAATATCTATGAGTTGTCCTTTATAATCATTCAAGTATTGTAATTTATTATCATATGGAGAACAACAAAAATTTATGTTATCAGGATTAATTGCCAATTTATGAAGAAGTGCATCACAACATTTATAAATCATCTAAAACCTACCTTGCCTTAATTATATGTAAAATTTAACATAAAACCTTACAATTGTAAAATCTTTATTTGCCTTGATTTTATACTTTAATTTTTATAATATATTCTTATCAGTATAAAGGAATTTGAGTTCTATGAATTTTATAGAAAAATACTTTAAAAAAAATCAAAATAATAATTCAGCTTCATATGCGATTGAAGGTGAAGTACTAAGGTTAAAAGGGCAATTCAAAAAAGCGTTAACTAAATTTAATAATGCAATTGAACTGGAATCAACAAATGACATGTTTTATGCGTCACGAAGTGAAGTTAAAAGAAGTTTGAATGATTATAATGGGGCTCTATCTGATATAGAAAAAGCAATTCATATTAATCCAACTGTAAATAGATACAAGAGAATACAACAGGAATTACAAAAGAATATATAATGTCTATCGTATCTTTTATAAATGTAAATAATCTATTAATGGCTGCAAGAGTAAATCCCAAGCTTTTTCTGATGGATGTGCTTTGTCCATTGTTGTGTCTTCTGAGTTATTTTTATACTTTCGACCTATAAGTTTTGATGTATCGACTATAGTAAAACCTTCTTTTTCTAATATTTCCCACATATAAGGAAATTCAAGGGCTTCGTCGCCATCTTTATCATCTTCAATTCTGTATCTTATTATACAAAATTTAATGTTCTTATATTGTTTTTTTAATCTTTCTCGACTCTGAAGTAAGATTTCATTAAGCAAAGCAAATCTTTTATATTTTAGCTCAACTGTTGAAGGTTGTTCTTTTATAAGTAATTTTTTTGCTATAAATGTTGACAAAATTTTTCTTATAAAAATATTCTGATATAAGGGATTTTCAACAAGGTTTGATTCTCTTAATTCAAGTGTATAATTTAAATCCATTTGCATAATATCAAAAACAAGTTTATCTAATCTCAAAAGGTGGTTCGGTATATATATAAAGAAAGCATATTCAGGAGCATTATCAGATTCTAAGGTGTGAAATACAAGTTCTGAATCCAAAATATATAACATGTGTTGTAAACCACCGCCGGGTAATGCAAAATTGTATATATTGCGATGAGTTTCTTTTGCTAGTTTATATGAAAGTGTTTGCTCTGGCTTTAATAAAGAACCATGTGCAAAAGAACATCCAAAAATTAATATTGGAGAATTTGCTATTGAATTTTTAGAAAAGAAATCTTTATGTTTGTCTTGTTTTCGTATATATACAAAATCTTCGTCCTTTTGAACAGCAACTCTAATTCTACTGATTGTATTTATTGGATTATCAAAGTCTGCTTTAATGATGTTAAAAGCCGAAAGGTAAAACTTAAAATAATTTGCATTTTTATATATATTGGTATAAATATCTTTGTTTTCAGTCATTAACATAAAATATGCAATGACATCAAGAATAAAAAATGCCAATAAAATGAATAAAATATTTATAAATATAACTTTTAATTTTTTCATATTACAACTTTAATAAAAATTTAATTTTATTCATATACTCTTGAAATTTACTTATGGGCTCTAAATTTTTAAATAATTCAGGCATTCTGCAACTATTTTTATAATTTTCTTCAACATAAGAAATAACTTTGATAAAATCATTATAATTCGGATTCTGTTTTTCCCAAACAGCATGTTCAGAATATTTTTTTGCCATCTCTACATTGTTAAAAGGTCTATATTCCCATATAATAGGAACTGCTTGGTTTTCTAAACAATAGGAAACAAAATTAGGAATTTCTTTGTAATTCATTGATGATACAACAAAGACAATACTTACTTCATTTATTTTATGTTGTTTTCTTAGTGAGAATAACCAATCCAAATTCTTTTTTACTATTTCAAATTTTGCACCACGCATAATTCTCTCATATGTGGACTTATTTATACCGTGCATGGATACAATTACCCTATCGATTTTATTAATTATTCCAAGGCGTGTACAAAATTCCTCATTAAATAGGAAAGCATTAGTTAATATTTCAAATTTTAAATTTGGATATAATTCTGCTGCCTTTTTAAGTAGATTTTGTGAATGTTGGCTCGCTGTAATTTCTCCTGCTGAAGTTATTGACATTATTTGGGCATTTTTTAATAAAGGTAAAAGCATTGAATCAATAATTGAATCAAATTTAGAAATGACATTATTATCTGAATTTATTAGTTTATCTCTACAAATACAACATTTGAGATTACATTGTTTATCATACGCAAAACGTACCAATGTAGGATAGTCCGGGGTGGCTGATACTGTTGTATTTTCTGCTTCAGATTTAATATTGCAAATTTCTTTATTACAAAAATCATATTTTCCTTCAATTATATTCTTTCGTAAATCTTCAGCTTTTTGGGAATACCATATTTCATCAAAAGAAGAAACTTCAAATAAATTCCCAATTGTATAATTTTTTAAATAACTGGGACAACAAGTGTATATATCACCATTCTCAGTAATTTCAATTTCAGAAAAAGGACGAAGACAGACTGTTTTATGCATATATTATTCTCCTTAAATTTTTATTTTTTTTCTTTTATGTTTGTCAATATTGATAGTTTATTTGATAAATATATATTATCTTTATTGCGCATAATCAGCGATTTATATATTTTTTCAGCTTCATTATAATTCTTATTATATGATTGTATTTCAGCTATATTCAGCAAAGAATTATAATCGTTAGGATATTTTTCGACATATCTATTATATAAATCAATTGCTTTATCCCAGTTTCCTTGTTTGAAAAATATATTTGCTTTTGCTTTTAGTATAATATATTTATCAACATCATCATAATTTTTTTCAATATAATCTAAATCATTAATCGATAAATGTATATTAGAGAATTTATATAATGGAGTAAAAAGTAAGCTCTTATCTTCAAGTTTTAAATAAGACACATCCCCTAAGAATTTAGACAATATTAACAAGCGTTTTGAATATTCTTTTTCTGCAGTTTCACTATCAACAATTGTAAAACCTAGCATTTCTCTATTATATTGATTACGGAAATAAATACTATATCCAGTTACATTAGCGTCAAAATATTGTTTTTTAACAGCATTATAAAAGTCGGTTTTGTTCATACCTATATATTCATCTTGAAAGATAAATATCCTAGAACAACCTGTGTTTGAATTAAAAAAGATTGAGAATGGTAGAATCGCATTATCGCCTAATATATTGTATACCAAAGTTATTTTATCCAATTTTAATAAGGAATGTTTTATTTCATATGACGAATTAACTATGTTTCTAATAGATGAGAATAAAATGAAAAAATAAAAAATAATTGAAATTATAATAAAAAAGTTAACTGTATATTTTATAATAATATTCTTTGAACCACAATACATACAACCTAACATTAGTAAAATAATAAAATCTAATTGAATTGTTTGGAATATAATCATTGATTCTCTAGAATATATAAATCCACCTGGAATGTTAACAAAAAGAATATAAATAAAACTTGTTAATAATTGAGAAATTAATAATATATAACAAAGAATCATAATTTCTTTATAATAATTAGGTTTAATTATGTATAGCGAAATTGAAAGAATTATTAATATAATATATAAAAATATATCATTTATAAATAAATGTTTAACATAGCCTTCAAAAAATGAATTGAAATTTATTTTAATTGAATTCGCAAAATCTGCGTAACTATATTCATGTCCAGCGACCATATTATTAGTAAGAATATAATCAGAAAAAATAAAAAAGAATGTTGTTCCTATTAAAAAAGGAATTAAACAGTACAAATAAAATTGTCTGTTTATTAATAATTTCTTATTAGAAAAATAAAGAATAAAAATTAAAATTAATAGACATAGTAATATCCGAACATTAATATGTTCACTCCAAATACCACAAAAAAAACTGTTAATAGATATAAGAATGTATAAATATTGTTTGTATGTTATTCTTTTGAATAATATATTGAATAGAAAAATGAAAAATAAAAAATAAAATATAATTATAAAATTATATTCAAAAAAGACAACCAATTCTTTCATATTTAATAAATAATTTTTTGAAATGTCATACAAAATTCCAGTTGGTAATAAAATACATAAAAATGAAAGAATGGCTAGAAATGAAGATTCTATCTTAAATAAAATACTTGATTTATTCTCTTCTGTTATGAAAAAACTCTTAACCCAAATAATACATAAAAATAGTATAGAAAATGCAATAAAAACAGCACATAGGGTAGATCTAACATCATTAGGATTTAAGTGGAAAAGAGAAGGAATAAAATCAATAAAAAGAAGGCTTAAATATCTGGCTGGTATTCTTCCGTCTAAAATAGTTTTTTTAAAATCATGATGATATTCAAATATAGAAAAATCATGTCGTATATTACAATTATTCATTTGTAATACTGTTATTATTACAAATATAATAAAGAATACAAATAAATTTGCAAAAAGAATTTTGTTTGATAATAATTTCTCTTTAAGATTCATATTTCCCAACTATTTTCATTCTATATATGAAAGAATATCTGTCAATACTAAATCCCAAAATAATTCATTTGGATGTCTGTCACTTAATTGATATTGTTTTAAACTAGAATTAATTTTGTAATCTTCAGGTGTAATTAATATAAAATTTTCTTCTCTTAACTTTTCATATAATTGATCAGAAAAAAACGGTTGATCGTAAAAGAAAATAATAAATTTTGTATTTTCCCAATGTTTTTGTAACTCTTGTTTAGATTTAAGTAAATGTTTTAATAAAAAATTGTTAGCTTCTTTTTTGACAAAATCATATTTTATAATGTTGTTAAAGATAAATCTGTCAATAATAGGATAAAGAAAAATTACTTTGTCAAAAATATGGTTTCTATTTTTTAATTTTAGTATTTCCTTCTTATCACTTTTGTAAAAAACAGTATAGCAGATTGGAGAATATATGCTTTCTGGTAGGTATAATCTATAATAATGCGGATAAGCAAAAATATATAATACATACTCTGGATTTGGTACAATTTTGTAAAACTCCTTATTTGACAATTGATACAACATATGTTGAATACCAAATCCGCCTTGAGCTCTATTATATATTGGTCGCCCTGTCTTGACTCCTAGTTTATGAGATATAGTTTGTTCCGGAGTCAAACCTGTACCATATGTAAAAGAACAACCAAATAGAACTATTGCTCTTTTTTTGCTATTTTTATTCTCTATGTCCCTATAATTATTAGATTTAATCAGTCTATTATATGTATCTTGCAAAGATATATCACGTGTAATAAACATTCTATAGTTGTTGCATATATGTTTAAAATTAATATCATAATTATATATATCTTTTGAGACTAGAATCACATATAAAACAGTATTTAATATAAATGCAAGTACACAAAATAATATTATATTATATACAATTACTTTTATTTTTTGTTTCATAGATTAAATTTCTTTGCAAATTCCGGTACTATAACTTTCCAAGCAGTTGATGTAGGGTGAGAATTTTCTGCTCTATATTTAGTATCATTTAAATTTATATCTATAAATGAAGAAATTGGTACAAGTTTTATATCACTGTTGTCAAAAGGGTTTTTACCTGAAGTGACCTCAACTATTTCATTTATAGAACCGTGATAAAGTAGTACATATAGTTTGACTTTTGGATTAATAGTCTTTAGACTTTTATCCAAATAAGATAATGCTATATACAAATCGTTTATTTCATTTTCTTTTATTTCGCGAGAATTTCCTCTATCCTTTAAGACCTTTTCTATCATTCGATATAATATAGATCCTTCTATGAAAGGTATTGGAGATCTATAAAAGTATAACTTGTCATCTTTTAAAATATATCTTGGATATATAGATGAGTTTAAAATCCAACAAGGTTGGAATACCTTTCCAGGATATACTTTTAATCTGGCAGAATCTTTTAATGATGATAATACATATATAACAGTATCTGTATTTTTTATTATGTCATCAATATAATTGCTTTCAACCTGCATTTGAGCGTATTGAACACCACCACCATTCACAGCTCTGTTATAAACAGGTCTTTTGGTGTAATCAGCCAACAGTGCAGCAAAATTTTCATTTTCATTGAGTCCAAGTCCTTTTGCGAATGAACAGCCAAAAATTATAATGCTTTTATCTTTATTATTTTTCGTATTATAATGATCAAATTTTTCTTTTTTTACAAACGTTCTTACTGAAAAATTAGTTCTGTAAAAAGGGCAAAACTCTTGAAAATTCAACTTATACTTGAAACACAAAAAAAGATATATGGCATAATTTAATAGAATAAGTATAAGAACAGAAAAGAAAATTAATACTATATATTTAATCAAAATATTTTTAATTTGCATTTTAAATATCCTTATTTAATATATAGTTTAACATAAAGAGTAATTAATATGAGAAAAAATATATAATAATAGTTCTTATAAATATTATATTAATCATAGTTACTTTATTGTCTCTTAATTATTTTGTTTATAAATATTTATACTCTTCAGTAGAGAATAATCAATTTTCATCGGATAATCATCCGTATACATTTGAAAGAAAAGTTGCGGAATTTATGAAAAAAGAAATCCTGTTGGATTGCAATATACTTCTCCTGTAATTATTATATTGGGATGTTCATATGCATACGGTTATAGATAAAAAAGAATTAACATCAGATTATGAACTGTCAAATATATTGAAAAGAGCGATATATTATTAAGAAAAATCTACCAGAAATGTTTTATAAACAAGAATATCGAATACCAAAAGATGGTCATCCAAGTGAAAAAGCTTGGGATGAAATCACAGGCTTAATAATTAATAAATTAAAAATCTTAAAACCAATTTAGATTATTCTATATTCTTTATTTGTTCAATAAACTTCATTTTAGTTAATTATTAAACAAACGAATTGGACGTAGGAATTATTTGTTTTATAAAAAATATAGTACCTTTTTATTCTTTTTTAGTTTTAGATATTAATTATAAAATTTGTAAAATGGTTAAATCTGAATATCTATTATTTTTCATGATAATATAAAATTGTTTATAGTGTTTTAATAAGTATATTAAAAGGCAGATAAAATAAAATGAATTATTGTTCAGAACTAAATAACGTCTTAACTTTCTTCCCTGATACAATAAGATCGTGTTGTGTTTTAGGAAATATTGGACCTGTGTATTTTGAAAATTATAATGGAAATATAAAAGAGTTTAATTTTGAGTTATTGAAGAAAAAAAAGAAAAAATTCTTTTCTGACTTAGAAAATGGCAATTATGATAATATCCCTTGTATAAACTGTATATATAAAAAAGAAAAGGGAGAAAATGATAAGTTTTCAGAGCAATTTGAACTTATATATTTAAATAACTGGACGCAATGTAATTGCGGATGTTTCTATTGTGACAGGCTAACATATTCGAAAGGTAAGATCACGAAGGGGAAAGTGCGTAGTGAATACTACGACGCTCTACCAATAATAAAGGGACTATATAAAAATAACCTTTTGAACCGTAATAATTTGAGAATTGTGTTTCATGGTGGAGATCTATCTGTTCTAAAGGAGTTTGAACCATTAGTAAAATTATTTTTAAAAGAAGGTGTATCAAAAATAGACTTTTCAACTAACAATATTATTTATCAGCCAATAATAAGTAAATGTTTAAAGAATAGAATTGCTTCTTTAAATATGGCCTTAGATTCAGGATCTCGTGAAACTTATAAAAAAATCAAAAAAGTTGACAAATATAATGATGTTATAAAAAACTTAAAAAGATATGTAAAAGAATCAAAACAGGATAATCCTGAAATCAATGTCAAATTTATTATCTTAAAAGGGATGAACGATACAGAAGAAGAAATTACAAAATTCATAGAAACAATGGTAAATATTGGCATAAAACGAGTTTCTCTACATATAGAACATAGATATGCTATTGAATTATTTGAGAAAAAAGTAGAACTTCCTCAAAATTACAAGAAACTAATTAATCTATTCTTTGATTTGAGCAAAAAGAATCAATTGTATTTTGATGAACCAGATGAGGTTATGAATTATATTATAAGAAGCTAAAAAACATTTATTAAGGTATATTATGATATAATCAATCTAAAATTGGGTATAAATTTATGAATAATAATTTGTTTTGTCAGAATCCTTGGAATTGTCTTGAATTGAATAATGATGGAAAATGTTTTTTTTGTAATCCTTGTTTCTCTAATTTCAATATGATAGGAAATATTTTTGAAGATGATATTGATGAAATATGGAATGGAGTGAAAGCTCAAGAATTCAGAAAAGATGTTCTAGCTAAGAAATATTCATATTGTAACTATGACAATTGTAATGGTATTAAGTCTGAGAAAATTCTCTTTGAAGGAGTAATTGCTCCATATCCAGAGTATATAAATATTGGTTATGATTATACTTGTGCACAACGATGCATTATTTGTCGCGATGAATATAAAGCTTTACCTCCAGAAGAGTGTAAAAGATGGGAGGATAAATTAGAAACACATATTTTACCTATTACATCAAAAGCTAAATATATGTTTGTAAATTGCCGAGGTGAGTTCTTTGATAGTAAACATACTCAAAAAATGGTCGCTGCTATTCTGAATAATAATCCAAATATAAAGGTAGATTTTATTTCAAATGGTATAAAATGTAATGAGGAAAATTTAATAAAACATAATTTACTTGATAGACTTTTTAAAGTGCATATTTCACTTCATGCAGCAACTAGAAGAACATACAAAAGAATATTTAGAACTGATAAGTTTGATGTTGTAATGAAAAATGTCAAATACATAAGTGAACTAAAAAGAAGTGGTAAAATTAATGATTTTGAAATTATGTTTGTAATAACAGCTGATAATTATAGAGATATGCCTGCTTTTGTTAAATTAGCAGAAAAACTTGATGCTCGTGCTGCATTTTCCGCTTGTATTGGCGGGTATGCTGATTATATTATGAATAGAGAAGATTATGCTGTATTTTATCAAAATCATCATAAATATAATGATTTTGTAAAAATGATGAAAAATCCTATATTCAATTCTCCGCACTGTTGGTTGCCAGACTATCTTCGAAAATTAGAACCTGTTACTATAAAACAATATTTCAATAATAAACTTAGATATTTTGCTCGTAAAAAATTAAAAATGAAAATAGAACAAACAAAAGACAATATTAAAATATTTTCTCATGATACATATAAATAATTACTAAGTTTTTTGGTTTAGTTTTTTGTATACATATTCGATATTAGGAAAAAGAATATAAGGTAGACCATTTTCTTTTGCTTTAGAAATCCAAAAATCAGAAAGCTCTTTTAAATTATTTAATAAACTGTCTTCATAATTCATTTCATTTAGAAGTTGGTTATAAACGTTTAATGCTACTTGAGTTGCTCCATTTTTTTTAGATTGTTTAATAAATTCTTCTAATTCTTTCTTTGAATCATTTACATTGGGCACAAGAACGTATTTAGTGCAAAGGCGTTTAGAGTATGTTTTATTCCTTTTTTTTGAATATTTTTTAAAATTGTGCCAAACTTTGTCAAATGATCTGACTCCTTTTGTTTTTTCGTGGCATTTTTTAGTTCCTGCATCGATTGATATCATAAGACTTATTGCATTTTCTTTTATTCCTCGTTCTATTGCTTTTGAGTATTGAATATTGTTTGTGTGTATAATGATGTTTTTAAAACCATTATCTATAAAGAAATTTATTATTTCGTCGAATTTAGGATATAATGTGGGTTCGCCACCTGCAAAATCAATCTCTGCATCCTCTGCTAATACATTATTAGCAATCATATCTTTTATAATAGATAGCATATCATATGGTTCTTCATATTCTTTGTAGTATTTCTCATAGTTCGGTGTCTTTGTTGAAATCATTTCCGCGTGTCCAAGACAATATATACAATTAGAATTGCATATTTGCCAGGGGGACAATAGAATATAATGTATTTTTTTATCGTCAGAAAAATCTATATCGCAAATCTGTTGGCAGTTTTTACATTCTACTCTTTCACAACAATTTTTAATTGCATATATTTCTTTAGATCGTTCTTCAAAAAACTTATTCCAATTAATTTTTTCACCATCAAATACATCATCTGATATTTTCGGCCATCCCTTGCCGTTTGATGCATTTGTAAGAGTGCAATAGGTAACACCAATCTCTTTATAGTTAAAACAAATCGAAGTATTTAAATTATTGCAAGCTCTCATATTATATACCTATACATCTAATAATAATGTATTGTAGCATTTAATTAACAAGTAACAAATAATCATGTATAAAATTCTTTCAGTAAATTAATAATATAGATGATAATCTAACAAAACAACAAGTTACATATAAAAAATTAAAGGTTATTAAAGTATCTATCAGCGTATACGCCATCATCATATCTATATTTTTCCCAAAAAGGATCAGCATATTTCCCAATAGTTAACATAGTTAAAGCTCTATTAGCAATGGTAAATTTAATATTTAGTTTTTCGACCTTTTCTCGTGTAGAATGAAACAATTTAAAAATATGGTCAGAAATATTTTCTCTATTTGGTTCAAAATAATTTGCATCTATGCCAAGAACAATACTTTTAACTCCTGCATTTATGCAATTTTCTATAAAAATGTCTATTTCTTCTTCGCTATCATTATATCCTGGAATAATTATATATTTTACATTTACCAAATCATCTTTTGACTGTTTTTTTATATATTTTTGTATATTTGTCCATACTCTTTTATAAGTTTTAACTTGTTTTACTAGTTTATGAGTAGCCTCTGAACCTGCATCAACTGATATTACGACGCAAGAATTACCTTTTGTCAGTCTTTCAGCCAGCTTTTTAGAATATACTACACCAGAACTATTAACAATAATAAAGTAGTTTAATTTAGATAATATATCAATAATTTTATTTGCTTCTTTTAAGCAAGTAAATTCTCCGCCCGAAAAATTTGCAATTCCATCTTTATCTAAAACATTATATTCGAGCATTTTTTTTAGTATTGGAGATATTTCATATGGTTTTAGTGAATTGTAATATTTTTTATTTTTTGCAGTATAACAATATATGCAATTCGAATTACATTTAGTCCAGTGTTGAATCATCAATAATTTTATTTTTGATAATTCGCGTAATTCGTTCCAGTCTTTTAAGTCTGTGCATCCTATGCAATTAGGATAAATAGCCCCATTTTTTACACAATCAGCAATTTCCTTCTTTTTCTTAATAAGAGTTTCAATATCAAATGCCTTAGGGTTGAAATCTTTTAATAATACTATGTTCCCACCACCAATGTGACTAACTTGAGAGCACACAGTTATTTCTTTATCCGGTCTGAATTCCATTCCGTGATTTATAAAGCCACAACTCTTATAATTCATAATCTACCCATAGGTTCCAAAATAATTATATAATACTACATTTTTAAAGTAAAGCTAAAGTATACTATGGAACTGAATAAAAAATATTCTTGGTTGGATTGTGCTATAATTTTTTATTCGACTTTGGATTCAAATTCTTCAAAATTTCAAATATTATCAAGATTATAATGTGCAAATCATATCTAATATTTAATTTGACATGTGACCAATAATTTATAATATGTTAAAATTTATCTTGGAGAGTAATTATAGATGAAATTTAAGTGTTGTGAGTGGGCTTTGTATCACCTAGTGATTAATTCAGATGATTTGACTTATTGTTGCGCATCTTTTGACAAGAAGCTTACATTTAAAGAAAGTTATCATGGTGAATTGATTGATGTTGATGAATATATAGAAAATCGTAAGAATTATATAGAGCAATGTAAATTAGGAAATTATCCTGAAGTGTGTAAAGATTGTCCTACTTTAACAGAAAAAGAGTGGGATGAAACTCCGGGATTTATTGATGTTTCTGTTTCTAATCGAACAAAATGTAGTTGTGATTGTATATATTGTATTATTTCTGGTGGTGGTAAGGCTGAAATAAAAAAAGACTTAAATACACGTAAGACATATGATGTAAGACCCTTATTAACGCAGTTAAAAGATAAAAATATGTTTAAATCCGGTTGTCATTTTATTATCGGTGGTGGTGAATGTGCAGAGTATCCAAAAGGTGAACTAAAATGGCTTATTGACTTTGCTTTTTCACAAAAGGGCTCGATTGAATTTTTAAGTGCAGGTATAACATACTCGAATGATATTACACAAGCATTAAAATACGGTAAAACAAAATTAAAAGTTTCTGTTGATGCTGGCACAAAAAAGGTTTATGAACAAATCAAGAGAGTGAAAGGCTATGATGCGGTTTGGAAAAACTTAAAAAAGTATATTGATGCTTCAAGAAAAAATCCAAATGCTGAAGTAACAATAAAATATATAATAATTCCAGGTATAAATGACAATATAAAAGAAGCAAAAGAATTTATAAAACGTTGTAATAAGTTAAAATGTGAAAAAGTAGAAATAAACGTTGAGTTTTTCTGGATGAATGAAAATTACGAAAAGGCAATTTCTGATAATCTAAAAGAAGTATTAATGTTTTTTCAAGAGCAACCTAATCTATGTTTTTCGTCCAATATCTCTACACATGTAGCTAATTGGTTGAGGAAAAACCTAGTATAGATGCAATGATAATACTTATTATTTCTCCAAAGATAATACATCAAGTTCTCTGGAAATTAAGTTTAATCCTGTTTCTTTTGATATCTTTTTTAGATTTTTTAAGCTTTGTTGTGACAATTTAACCGGAATTTCTTTATATCCTAATTTTAAGAATGAATACAATATATCTTTAGAATTATTAGGGATTTGTATTCTACCAAATTTCTTATGCTTTGATGTTTGTGGTTCTTTTAGTGATTCTCCAGGATTTGAAACATGTATTTCTGGAATATTTATCTTCGTATCAAATAATGCAATTTGGAATAATCCATAATTTGAATTTTTATCTTGTGTTTTTTCTCCTGACATATCAATAAACTTTTTAAGTTCGTCTGTTGATAATGCAACATATTCTTCCCCTTCAGATGGATTAAAATCTCTAATCCTTGATTTAAGCAATGAATCCAAAGACGGTATTTTAGTACCAATATTTTCAATGTATACAAGTGATTTTGCCCTTAATGCTTGAGCTAATTGTTCAAATTGTAATTCTTTATCTTCTGGAATAAAAAGAGTCATTGAATTACTTCCCATATAACTCATAGAACTTGCATCAGGGATTGTACTTACCATAGCAGACGCTAGTTTCATATTCACCTTTTTATTTTGTATAGGTGCTACTTGATAAAAACCTTTAAAACTTATATTATTCATCGTGCTTTATTCTTTCTTTATCATTATGTATTTATATTAAAATCTCTAAAAATAAAATTTGCGCATAAACATAATTAAATACTAGAATTATGAAGAAATTTATAATATAATTATTTTATAGTTTGTTCAGAAGGTGAAAAATGGCAAAAGAATTAGATACAGTTCCAATAGAGGTTATTATTTTAACTGCAGACCATGAAATTAAAGGTACTGTACATGTTTCAAAATATACTAAAACTAATAGAGAACTTACAGATTTATTGAATGATAAAGAAAAAAGATTTCTAGCTGTTACAAATGCTGAAATAATGGCAAGAAATTCAAATGTACCTCCAAGAAGATATAATTTTTTAGAAATTCATATCGATTGTATTATGATGGTTCATCCTTCAAGCCAAGTCGTGTTTAGAGAAACAGGCAAAGCTCAAGAAGATATTGCTCGTTTTAGAGAATTAAGAAATAAATTAAATCAAACAAAACCTTTCTGATATGAATAATTATAAAAATATTTTGTTAATAAACTTCGGCGGAATTGGTGATGAAATTCTTTTTATGCCTGTAATTCAAAGTTTAAAGAAAAAGTTTCCATCCGCAAAAATTACATTATGTTTAGAAGGTCGTAGTAAGGCTTTTATAAAGCTTACTAGTCTTTTAGATTCCTATTTTTGCATTGATATTAAAACAAAAAATAAATATATTGAAATGCTAAAGCTTTATTTTAAAGCTTTGTTTGGTGGGTTTGATTTAGTCATATCTTCAGGCGGAAACGCTTTAATTGCACCGCTATTGTTTTTTACGGGAATAAAGACCAGAGTCGGTTATAAAACATCGAATCTCTCAGAAAAGTTTTTAACTCACGCGGTTATATTAAATAAACAACAGTATGCATCTATGATGTATTTTGATTTGGTTAAGCCAATTACGAATTTGGAGTTTGAACTCCCGTTAATTGAGGTTGAAAAATTTGAAAAAAATAAGAATTCTGTACTTATACACCCTGGAGTTAGTAAAATTAGTGTTCAAAAAAATATAATAAAAACAATTTCTCCTAAAATGTGGGCTCAAGTAATTATTGAATTATTGAAAAAAGGAAAAAATGTTTATTTAGCAGGTGGACCTGATGATTCTGAATGCATTGAAGAAATAAGAAATGAATTAAAAAATGTTGATTTAACAAATTTTTCCGATATGTTTGGGAAAACTAAAAATATTTTTGATTTAGTTGAATTAATAAAAAAATCTGAAATTTTAATTTGTTCTGATTCGGCACCAATGCATATAGGAGTTGCAACAAACACAAAAACATTTGCAATATTTGGTCCTACGGATGATGAAACATTACTTCCAAAATCTGATAACTTTATTGCAATTAAAAACAATGCAAATTGTAGACCTTGTTTATGGAATAAGAGACAAACTACTTGTGAAAAACTTGATTGTCTTGATTTTAATCTTGAACATATTGTTTCTAAGATATAGCTTTAGAATATTCTTGTTTTATTTTTACAATTTTTCTTTTTAATTGTCTGTTTTTATATTCCAGTCTGTTTATTTTACTTCTTTTCTCACTATTGCTCAATGATGTTGACCTTTTTATTTTTTTTATTTGATATTCATTATTCTTTATTTGTCTGTTTAATGAATTTATTTTATATTTAAGTGAGCTTGCTGAAGTATAGCTCAATAAGTATGTTGATTGATTATATTCATTTGCAAATGTGACTGTTCCAATATTTAATATTAATAAACCAACTGCAATTATAATTATTTTTTTCATTTTATTTCTCCCATCTTTTACAATAATGATTTAATAATTATTTATGTAAGGTCAATTCTCTTCATCCTCAAATCAGATATATTTTTTATACTTGCTTAAAAATTTTATATAGATTTTTATGTTTAGTTTATAATTAATACTATGAAGATTCGTTAGGAGAATAGTGAAGTGATTAAAGATAGATACTATCCGCAAGAAATTGAAAAAAAGTGGCAAAAGCATTGGGATGAAACAAAATTAAACAAAGTATATAACGATAAAGATAAAGAAAAGTATTATATCTTATCTATGCTTCCATATCCATCCGGGAAATTACATATGGGACATGTTAGGAATTATACAATTTCTGATGTTATAGCACGTTATAAAAGAATGAACGGTTTTAATGTTTTACATCCTATGGGTTGGGATAGTTTTGGTCTTCCTGCTGAAAATGCGGCTATTCAACATGGTGCAAATCCAAAAAAATGGACTTTAGATAATATTGCATATATGAAACAACAGTTAAAGTCCTTAGGGCTTATGGTTGATTGGGATAGAGAAGTTACAACTTGTCTGCCTGAGTATTATAAATGGACTCAATATTTCTTTATTCAAATGTTTAAAAAAGGATTAGCATATAAAAAAGAAGCTGCTGTTAATTGGTGTAATAATTGTGCAACTGTTCTTGCTAATGAACAAGTTATTGATGGTAAATGCTGGAGATGTGACGGTGAAGTTGAAAAGAAGTATTTATCTCAATGGTTTTTAAAAATTACTGATTATGCACAAGAACTTCTTGATGATATAAAATTGCTTGATGGTTGGCCGGATAGCGTTAAAACAATGCAAAAAAATTGGATTGACCGCTCAACCGGTGCCATTTTAAGATTTAAAGTTAAAGAAATTGAAGGACTTGAAGTTCCTGTATATACAACAAGACCTGATACTGCATATGGTATTACATATCTTGTTGTTGCTCCTGAGTATAAAGATATCGAGAAATTAACAACTCCTGAAAATAAAGAAGCAGTTGAAGCATACAGACAAAATGCTAGAAAAATGTCTGAAATAGAAAGACTTTCTACAGAAAGAATTAAAACAGGTGTTCCATTAGGAACTCATTTAATTAATCCGTTAAATGGTGAAGAGTTCCCTATTTGGACTGCAGATTATGCTTTAGCTGAATATGGTACAGGTGCAGTTATGGCTGTTCCTGCTCATGATGAAAGGGACTTTGCTTTTGCTAAAAAATATAATCTTCCAATGAAGATTGTAATCCAAAATCCAGAAGCTCCAATAACTGAATTAAAAGAAGCTTATACAGAAAAAGGTGTTTTGGTTAATTCACTTGACTGCAACGGACTTGATAATGAAACAGCAAAGCAAGTTATTATTGATAAAGCTGTTAAAGGTGGTTTTGGTGAGGCTAAGGTTCAATATAGACTTCGTGACTGGTTGATTTCAAGACAAAGATATTGGGGAACTCCAATACCGATTGTATATTGTCCAAAATGTGGTACAGTTCCTGTTGATGAAAAAGATTTACCTGTTTTATTACCTGAGGATGTTGATTTCAGTGTAAAAGGTATGTCTCCTGTTAAGACATCAGAATCATTTAAATATACAACTTGTCCTATTTGTGGTGGTAAAGCTGAACGTGAAACTGATACTATGGATACGTTTATGTGTTCAAATTGGTATTTTTACCGCTACACGGATGCAAGAAATGATAAAGCACCTTTTGACAAAGATATTCTTCATTATTGGGCTCCGATTGACCAATATGTTGGCGGTATTGAACATGCAATTTTACACTTGTTATATTCAAGGTTCTTTACTAAAGCATTAAGAGATTTGGGCATTATTAATATTGATGAACCATTTAAAAATCTTTTGACTCAGGGTATGGTTTTGAAAGATGGTTCAAAAATGTCAAAATCAAAAGGTAATACTGTTGATCCTGATGAAATATTCCAAAACTATGGAGCGGATACTGCCAGATTATTTATTCTTTCCGATTCTCCGCCTAATAGAGATTTTGATTGGTCTGATGCAGGTGTTGAAGGATGTTATAAATTCTTAAATAGATTATGGAAAATATATTCTTCGAATCAGCAAAATATTATTTTAGATTATAAATTGCCTGATGTAACTTCTTTATCTAAAGAGAATAACAATCTAGTAAGAGAAGTTCATATGACAATTAAGAAAATTTCTCAAGATATTTCAAATGAGTTCCAATTCAATACAGTAATATCAAAATACAGAGAATTTGCTAATGTATTATATGATTATATTAATAATAGAAAAGAGTTTTCTGATGAAGATAAAATGGTATTTAGCTATGCGGTTCTTACATATTTAAAATTATTAGCACCGGTAATTCCGCATATGGCTGAGGAAATTTATGAAGGTCTTGGCGGTAAAGATTCAATTCATAAAGTTGAATGGCCTACTTATGATGAGTCTTTAGCTAAGACAAGCAGCATTACTTTAGTTGTTCAAATTAACGGTAAAGTTAAAGATAAAATTGAAGTAGATGCTGAAACAACTAAGGATGAACTTGAAGAAATTGCTCTTAACAGTTCAAAAATTAAAGAGTTAACTAGCGGAAAGCAAATTGTGAAAGTTATTGTTGTTCCTGCTAAATTAGTTAATATTGTAGTAAAATAACTTTAATTATATTATAAAAAAGACCGTATCATACAGATACGGTCTTTTTTATTCAGTTAATTTTTTATTTTATGATTCGATATTTGTGATTTTATAGCTCAATGCAGCCAAAGCACCACCTAAAAGGTTTGCCAATATTGTTATACAAACTAATTTCCAAGATATAGCATTAACTATACCGATAGAAAAAGCAACAGCCGGATTAAATGCACCGGCACAGAATATTCCACCTACAGTAATAGCACCAACAAGAACAGTAAGACCAATTGCCAATCCAAAGTATGAATTACCTGCGGTTTCTTTCTTAGTAGCAGTTAATAGGACAACATAACAAAGTGCAAATGTGAATAACAATTCTGCAATAAACAATGGTAATAAATTAAAGTTTACAGGCTCAAATGATTGAATTTTTCCTATTAAAAGGTAAAAAATCAAAACAGCAACTATTCCCCCTAATACTTGGGAAATAGTGTATGGAATAAACTGTTTGAAAGGCAATACCCCTCTTATACAACAAGCAAAAGATACTGCAGGGTTGTAATGGCCACCAGAAATATGTCCGCCAGCATATATCATTGTTGCTAGTACTCCTGAAATAGCTAATGGAGCAAAACTTTGTCCTGCAATTGAACAGCATAATACTGTTAACACAAGAAAAAAGGTTCCTATAAATTCAACTATGTATTTTTTCATATTCTCTCTCATTTTGTTTTCCTTTCAAACTAAAAAATACAAAGTATATATTATATGTTTTTATCAATTTTGTAAATTATGTAGCATTATTAATTTTTTCTTATATTTATCTTATCAATCATTGGAGTAAATACAGATAAGATTAATGCACCAAGAAGTCCATTTACAAACCCATCTATTTGAAATCCAGGTGATAGTTTTGCAACCAATAAAAACAATACAGCATTTATAACTAAGCTAAATAAACCAAGGGTTAACATATTTAATGGTAATGAAATAAATTCTATTAAAGGTCTTATGAATGTATTTACTAAACTTATAACTAATACAACAAATAAGGCACTAATAAATCCTGTTATTGTTATTCCGGGTATAAGCCAAGCAATAAACATAATCAATAATGCAAACATAATCCATTTCACAATCATATTCATAAAAATCTCCTTTTTATGAATAGTAGCATTTTATTTTAAAGTTAATATGCACCTTTTAGTTAGATTTTAGTTCTTTTATATTTTGCGCAAGAATATAACCTCTGTCTATTAGTTCCATATCCAGATTATTTTCTTTTATTTTTTCAATTGTATATTTTACTAAATCGTAAATTTTTCGAGAAATATTTTCTTTATTTTCGTTATACCACATCATTTCAATATCAAAAGCCAGATGTTTTACTCCTGATTCTATTGACTTATTGATCCAAGCATTAATTTCTTCTTCTGTGTCATTCAAATCAGGGATTAATATAAATTTTGTTTTTACTCTGTCCGTTGCAGGCTGTACAGATGCATATTTTTTTATATTTTCCCAAACCTGATTATAGAAATCATACCTTTTAACTTTTATAAATGTTTCTCTTGTTCCTGAGTCTACGGACACAACTATATTTATTTTCCCTTCTTTTATTCCCTGTTCTACTACATTTGAATATTTTGTCGCATTCGTTAATACTCTTATACTTGATAAATCATTTTCTATAAACAATCTTAATAAATCATCAAATTCAGGAGCAACACAAGGTTCTCCACCTGCAATGGTTATATGTCCGCCTTTTCTTAAATAACCTTTATTCGCCATATCTTTTATTGCAGGATAAACATTATACTGTTTTTGATGTGGTTTATCGGGATCATTTAACCAACAATACACACAATGTTCATTACATATTGTCCAATTATTAAAATTTATAAAAGAAATGTAGTCTTCATTATCCCATTCTTTTTCCTGCAAATATATGCAGTTTTTACATTCGGGAATAATATTACCTTTTTTCATTTGATTTCTGTATTTTCTTTTTATATTAAAGAAATTTTTCCAATTTATTAATTCTCCATTGTAATTTTCAATTATTTTTTTATATCCCTTTTCTGTTGGAGGAATTCTACAGCAAAAATTAATACTATCTGTAAAAAAATCTAATCCGTGTTCTATTAAATCACAGCTTACATATTTCGTTTTTTTATTAAATAAAATATCTAAAATCCTGTTTAGCATAATATAGTTTCTTTTATTTCATCTATTGGTGTATTTAAGTAAAAATTTCTAAAAGCATTTATATTTAATATATTTTCTTTTAAATCAAAAAATAATTCATGTTGTTTTATTTTTGATAATTCAACAGGATGTAAATATGAAATTTTAAATGTATTTTCATCAATCTTATTCAAATCAATCATTTCTGATTCTTCAAAAAGAGTTAATGCACATTCAATAGTTTCTTCATCTACACATAATGCTTTTGCTGCACGATTTGTATCTATTTGACCGTTAAGATTTGAAAGAGAATATTTCAGCATTCCTGAAAATTTTGATATAAAACTTTCTGTTCCTAATTCTGTTATATTGAAATTCATTAAATGTATTAATTTTGCATTTGTATCATTTATAATTTTTATAAAATTATCCTTATTTATTGGAACATCAAAAAACATTAATTGTTCAATGTTTGATGGGATATTATCTATTGTAAACAGTTTATTTTTGATTTCATCAGGTAATTTAAGTTGCGCTATTAATGTCGGATTTTCAATGTATATTGCTGTTGATTTCTTTGTTGATAAAATGAAATCTATAACTTGCACTAATATATTTTTTTTATTTCTGTGATCTAATATTTTTATTTCTGATAAATTTTCTTTTTTATTTAATAATTCAGAATGAATATCTTCTATCATTAACTGAACATTCGTTATATTGTTGAATGTATTTAATTTTAGAGAGAATAAAATATCCAGTTCTGAATTAATTGGTAAATTGAAATTTGGGTAATTCCACTTTACACAATCAAAACTTTGAGAATTATTTTTTGATATGTACATTTTTAAATGATTATTATTTTGTCCCATCATTTTAAAACTATTTAAAGTTGCGTTTTTTAGTACAAATAATGGTGAAGGATTTGCAGCTCCAAAAGGTTGAAGTTTATCAATTAAATTTACCGTATCAACTGTAATATCAGAAACATCTAATTCCATGTCTGCTTCAATAACGATTTCTTTAAAATTAATATTTTGTGAATGTTCTTCAATAGTTTTATTTAATTCCTTTTTAAATACTTCAAAAGTAATTTTATTTTCATCAAAAGAAAAACCTGCAGCCATTTTATGTCCGCCAAAACCTTCAAATTTTTCTTTATGTTCTGATAAAATTGAATGTATATTTAAGTCTTTTATACTTCTACAAGAACATCTTATTATATTGGGGAAATTTGCATCTTTTGTCATTAGAAAAACTGGTTTATTAAATTCTTCAACAAGTTTTGAAGCGACAATGCCAATAATACCGATGTGCCAATTATCGTCAAATAATACAATGCTTTTTTTATTTTCGTTTAAATTATTTTGATACATTTTTTTTGCACTGCTGAATGTTTCATCGCACAGTTGTTGTCTGAGAATATTCAAATCGTTTAATACTTTTACCGCTTCATCAAGTTCTTCATCATTTCGAGAAATAAGTACGTTTATTGCAGTCATTGGAGATTCAAGTCTTCCTGCTGCATTTATTCGCGGTACAATTCCAAACGCTATATTATCAGATGTAATTAAATTTATATTTTCAATTGAAGATGCTTTTAAAAGTTTTTGAATACCTTTATGTTTTCCGTTTCTTATGAGTTCAAGTCCCATCTCAACTATGCTTCTGTTTTCACCAATTAGTTCAACAACGTCACCTATTGTGCCAACAGCAGCAAGTGGAAGAATCTCGTGTACAAAATTTTCTTTATTATATTCTTCTAAAAGTCTGCAAGCTAGCTTGAAGGCTACTCCAACACCAGCTAGATAATTTAAACTTTGAATTTCTTCAATATCAAGTGAAGAATCAATAGAATTTGGAGCCTTAGGATTTAGTATCGCATATGAATCAGGCAATATTTCAGGTGCTTCGTGGTGGTCAGTAATTATAATATCTGTATTAAATCCTTTTGCAAAATTTACTTCACTAACGTTCGAAATACCACAATCTACTGTAATAATAAGTTTTGATTTTCTTTTTGCAATAATTTTTACTAATGCTTTTGTATTTAACCCGTGGCTTTCTGTGCTTCTATCCGGAAGATAAAAATCAACATTTGCTCCAATTTCTTTAAGAGTCATATATAAAAGAGCTGTAGAAGTTACGCCATCTGCATCAAAATCACCATATACAGTTATATGTTCATTTCTTTCAATAGCTGTTTTAATTCTGGTTACAGACTTTTCCATATCCAAAAATACATCAGGTGATGAAAGTTTAACCTTAAGCGGATTGAGGAATTTTGTTATTTTTTCTACAGTATCAATCCCACGATTTACAAGCAAAGTTGCAAGGACTTTATTGACATTGCAACTTTTAATAATATCATCAGATACTACATTATCTTTGGTTTTCCACACTTTGCGGACGGACATTAATATATTTCTCTCTAATCTTTAAAATCGTCTTTGTCTTCGTTAAAGAATTCTTCTTGTTCAAGTTCTCTTTTTAATTCTTCAACATCTTTATCTTCTTTTATTTTATCTATGACTATTTTAGCCATTTCTTTTGCAATAATTTTTTGAGTGTCGGCAGGAGTATTTTGAAGCATATTAATGGCTGCTCTTACAGTTCTATCTATATCGTACCATCTTGAATTTGCCCTTGTATCCATGCCTTCTTCAACAGCCTCAATGATTTCATTGACATCTGTATACTCACTAAATGCTAAATTATGTTCAACAATAATTTTTATAAGATTTAATGCGACTTTTATTTGTGTCTCATCATCAGAGGCTTCAAGTGTTTTCATTGAACGTGATAAAATAGGATCTTTATCATACCATCTTCTTCTTTTGTTGCTGTACTCTTCACGCATATATACCTCTCTTTGCTAGCCGTTTTTAAATTTTACACCGTATTCAACATTTGGATACTTCCATAATATGTTATTTTTTTCGCATGCTATTCTACAAGCACCGCATTCAAGACAATTTTCATATCTGATTGTCATTGTACATTTTTCTTCGTTCCATTCGTATACATTTGCAGGACATATATATGTACAATATTTATTTTTACATCTCATACATATATCATTATCTACTGATAAATGACTTTCATTATCTTTATTATATTTTAAACTTGCTAATTTTTCATTAATATTCATTTTTTTAAACATTTCTCCAATGCAAAAAGTCCTAATGGTACTGATTTTGTTATGCATCCTGATTTTAATATTTTAGATACAAACTTTCTATACTTTGCTCTTTTGGGTTTTTCATCAGCCATAGATAAAATTTCAAAAAATTCACATGCTAATTCCGGATATAATGAAGTAATTGTCTTTATATTTTTCTTTAAGAAAGGAATAGTGTTTTTGTGAGTTTTTAAATCTTTAACAATTATGCTCTCTTGTAATTTTTTGTAATATAAAGATAATGTAGAAGCCGAGAAGTCGCCTTTTTCCAGTGCATAGATAGCTGTTTCTGCAGCAAGTTTTCCGCTTAGCATTGCTAAATTTGTACCTTCAAAATGTATATTATTAACAAAACCAGCAGCATCTCCTATTATCATTACCCTGTTATCATACACTTTGGGAATATTATCTATGCTTCCTTCGGGGATAAGATGAGCTGAATATTCAACGAATTCTGCATCTTTTAGATAAGGAGCTATAGATGGATGTTCTTTTAAATCATCTAATAATTCATAGGGTTTTATTTTATTCTTTTTTAATTCGTCTAATGAAATTCCAATACCGATTGAAATTGAGTCTTTATTTGTGTACATAAAACCCATTGCAAACATATTCTTTAAAGGACCGCCGAGTATTTTTGCTGCAACTCCTGTTTCTGAGTCAATATTAAATCTGTCTTCAAGTCTTTGCTTTGGAAGTTTATATACTTCTTTTACGCTAAGAGTTACATTTGTGTCATTATAATTTTTTCTTAGTCCTATTTGCTTTGCTAATAATGAGTTCACACCATCTGCAATAATTACAATATCAGAATAGAATTTTTCGTATGGAGTTTGAATGCCTACAATTTTTCCGTTTTCTATTAATAACTCTTTTACAAGTGTTTTTGGTGCATAATAAGCTCCTTCTTTTTGTGCTTGTTCAATGCACCATTTATCCCATTTGGAACGTAAAACAGTAAATGCTTTATATGAACCTTTTGAAGAGTAGCGATAGTTAAATTCTGTTGAGTCATAATCCGTTAACATAAAAATTTTATGTTCTGTAATAGATCTTTCTATAGGGGCTGTTTCCCAAAATTTAGGAAAAATTTCGGAGGTTTGTTTTGCATATATACAACCGCCAAACATATTTTTTTCGCCAGCGTTGTTTGCTCTATCAACAATAAGAACTTTTTTTCCAGCTCTTGCCAGTGTTATTGCGGCACTGACTCCGGCTGGACCTGCTCCTACTATTATAACTTCTACTTTGTTATTATCTACCATATGTTTCCTATATTTATAATGTATTATACAATTAATTTTTAGCTTGTAGCAAACTATAAAGTATATTGTAAAATAATTTGATAATTATAAATTAGTAATTTAACATGTAATTATGATAAGAAAATTTATTTTAACAATACTTTTTATAATAATTTCAACAAATATTGTAAATGCAAAAATTGATGTTGTATATCCGACTTCAAAAGAATTGACAGTTACTTCTTCTTCTGTTTATTTTTCAGGAAATACAGATTATGGTTCTGAGTTTTATATAAACAACCAAAAAGTTAATTTATGGAACAATAATTTCTTTGTTCATGTTGTCCCGCTTAATTTTGGTGAAAATAAAATTAAACTTACATCAGTGAAAAATGGTAAAAAAGAAGAGCTTATATATACAATTGACAGAAATAAATATGTAAAACGTCAACAAAGTGTTCCTCTATATGAACCAAAAAATCAAGGTGATGTAATTTATACAAAAGTAATAAAAACAAATGCTACTGTTAGAAAAAAACCTACAAAATTCTCAAATAGAGTTGTAGATTTGCCATTGAATGTTATATTGTATCTTGAAGGCAAAAAGGGCGAGTATTATAAAATTGAAGAAATCGGACCTACCGAATATTGGATTCATGAATCTAATATAAAAGAACCTGTAAAAATATCTAATAAAATTAAAGCTAAGTTTTTAAATCAAAAGTTCTATTCTGATGATAAATATGAGTATTGTAAGATTTATTTGTCTCATCCGGTTCTTTTTCAAACAAAACAAAATGAAAATACAATTGAATTGACATTATTTGGCGTTGAAACAAAAGATAAAGAAGGCAATGTTCTTCCTAATTATAAATATAAATTTGAATTTAATGATTCTGTTATAGCGTATGATTGTTATTATGAAGATAATAACTTTATATTTAGAAAAGCAAAGTTGCCAATGGATTTTGATGTCAATTATCCTTTAAAAGATATTAAAATATTTGTTGATGCAGGTCATGGCGGCAGCGAAAAAGGTGCAGTTGGTCCAACAAGAGTAAATGAAAAAGATATTAATCTTTCAATTGCAAATTATCTGGTTCAATATTTAAAATCAGCAGGTGCTGATGTTATTACATCCAGAACTGACGATTGTAAAGTTGGTTTATATGATAGAGTTGATATAGCTAAGCAAAATGATGCTTTAATTTCTATAAGTATACATAATAATTCTTTGGCTCTTGGTGGAAATCCATATTTAAATAGCGGAACAGAAGTGCATTACTATAACGAAAATGCAAAATCACTCGCTGAAATTATTAATAAAAACTTAGCTCTTGATTTGAATCTAAAAGATAATGGTATACATAAATCAAGTTTTGTTATGACAAGACAAACTCTTCCTGTTTCTTTACTTGTAGAGGTTGCAT